>JALRAZ010000148.1 GCA_023257935.1 Verrucomicrobiota bacterium | reverse complement strand
ACGGTTTGGCCTGCGGTTTACGTGGTGGATAAGCGGGGATACATCCGATATTGGTGGCTGGGAGAGCTGCAATGGCAGGGAGCCAGAGGGGATAAGGTGATCGAAAGATTGGTATCCAGCCTCCTATTGGAATGATCCGTGGCGACTTCGAGGGATGGTAGCATGCTCGAGCGATGGACTCTGCGATGTAGATCCAAGCTGCTGGTTTGTTCAGACAATGAAGAGGGTGCTGAGCCCTGATGCTCCTCCTGCCTGCCAAGCGGATTTTGACGTGAGCCAGTTCACATATCCCATCGAGATTGACGGACCCAGTGGTTTGGGATTTAAATAGCCCCCTATGTCACTCTCGCTTGTCTTGATCATGTTGATGGCTACTGTCTTTCCCCTGGCAGCCCTCTGGTTTGCCAATCACTTTCTGGGCAACGAGACTCCAGAGGATCCTAAGCAGGAAAAGCACTAGGCAGGACGTATGCCTTGAGCCAATGTTGCATGGATGCCCCCCATGCTCTCACCACGCGCTTCTTCCGGGGGAAGCGCAATTTTTTGCGCTTTCAATCCAGTCGTTCCACTCGATAATAGCGTTTTGAAGTCGCTTCCAGAGGAAGATCGATGACGGTTGCCCCTGACCAAATTTGTTCTTTTGCGCTCTCATTAGAAGGTTTGACCGACGACCATTGCTTGAGATCGCTTGAAACCAAAACCCTGAATTTTGGTACTTTGATCATTGGCCGATATTCCAGGCCGTCGAATGCCAGGGTACCTTTTTCTGGGTCATATTGACCGACAATTTCGGGCCAGCCCAAGAAGGTGGCCTTGATGGTGTGTGGGGTGAGCACCTCATATTCACCCAACATGATATAATCATATTGAAACCAATCAGCCATGCCGGGCTCGAATTGACCAAAGCTCAAGGTATGGCTTGTCCATGGCAATGTCGGCAACATGTTGGGAAAGGTTTGGATCGATTTGAACTGGATTTGCTCCCAGACAAAGGGTTCGCTGAAATCGACCTGCAAGTGCACTGAGCTCTCCTCAAGGGAAACCCCCTTGATCAAGGGTCCTGAGATTGCCTCTTGTGACTGGGCAGATAGGGTCAGCATGCCTGCCAGCAACAAACTTCCCAGCTGATGTGATGATTTGGTTTGTGGTGATTTCATAAAAGTCTTTCCTCAGGCTTCGTTTTGAAAAAGGTCCTATCCTTGAATTAATGCCTTAAAAAGGCCTGAGTTTGCCATCGTTGCCAAGGATAATCGCCTGACTGGCCCTTCCTCGTTCGTCAAACACATAGATACTTTGGATGCCAGCCGATTCCAGCGCTTGCCGTTGTGCGGATGGAAGGGACTCCTCTTGGGCCGGCTCAAAGATAAACTCCTCCCAGAAATTGTGATGCCCTGGCGCATAGGTCTGGGCATACCAACTGGTAAGCATGATGGGTTCAGGTGTTAGTCCTTCGATCCGTGTTGCCTTCCACTGCTTCAGGGGAGCGGTGTAGCCCGCAGTGGGGCCAGTAGGTGGAGCTGGCCAATAAAATTGGATTTCAATCAGATGATCGCCTTTTCCCTTAATTGAACGCGTTTGAAGAAGATCCCCCTCTTCCACTCCAGTGTATGGGTTGAAACCTTCCAGTCTGATTTCTTCTTCACTTATGGGCGTGGTGATCATCTCACCTGTCCAGGCATTGATGCTGAGATTCATGCGGGGCTCCTGGTAGGTCGCCTGAAAATAAATTTCCAGCTCATCTGTGAAGACGATGGGTGAATATCGATCGGGTAGCCAACTGGGGATGAGGGTATGCCATTGGTAAGTGATTTGTTCTTCACCTAAATCTTCAGTCCAACGATCAAGCAACGTAGGACGGTTGTTCCTTGAGCCTCTTCTGAACGCATAGTTTTCCCAGCCGGAAAAGCCCTCTGACAGGTTTTCCAGACTTCCGTGGCGCACACGGTTCCAGGTTGCATCAAGTATCAAAGATTCAGCCTGCCCTGCTCGATCAAGTAATCGACTTGTGGTGTTCAGGAGCCATTGAGACTTCAAACGGTGGTAGGCAAAAACTCCACCGCTACCGCGGGCTTCTCCTTGGAAAAGGCGTAGGTGAGTCATCCCTCCGGCGAGGATGGGCGTGGGTTCAGTCAAGGTGACTGGTTGGGGTAATTCACGGATCTGTTTGATGATGAGCTTCCCTGGAGCCACCTTCTTGAATTCGATATCCAAGGTATATTGTGACGGGTTGGATGCATGGCGAGCAAATAAGGGTGCGAGGTGTTCGATTTGGCGATGTAAGTTCACGTAGTCCCGCTGCCAATCCATGACATGATCCTGACCCACTTGCAGCAAGCTGGATCGGGTCTCGAATCGTAGGCTGCGACTTGGGTTGCCCTGACTGGGGCGATAATAAGAGACACTCACCGTTTCAGGGATGGATGAGTCATTTGGGTTGGTGACACTTTGTGCGTCGACTTGAGTCACCAGTTCGGTGCGGATATTGAAGGCGCCCCCTGAATAATCCGTGAACTGCACCACTGCCACCCCATTGGCCCATTCAATTTCATCTGGGAATGAATGATGCACCAGGAGGGCCATACCCACCTGATGCTCATTAACCCCATGATGCACCCGCTCGCGATAGGCATTTTCATTGTAGAAGCTCGCATAGACCTTTTTGATGGCCCTGAA
>JALRAZ010000081.1 GCA_023257935.1 Verrucomicrobiota bacterium | reverse complement strand
GTCCAAGCTGATCAAGGCGCACGGGCTCGATGCGGCCGTCGACGCCACCGCCGTCACCTACAAGGAACTGGTGCAGTACGAGGTCAGCGACTGGGACTTCGTGCTGGCGCGGGCCGAGGCCAACGGCCTGCTCGCGCTGGTCGACGCCGGCAAGGTGACGTTTTGGATATCTCCTGCGATCACCACCACCTCATCGACAGGTTCCCACTCACCTGTCAGGGATGCAGTTTGCTGCAGCTCGAATGACGCTGCGGTTGCCGGCCAGCTGAGAACGACAGTGTCATGATCTATCCCAGTCATAGTCAGACGCACATCGGGTGGCAGGGGTGTCGGTGGCACAAACTCACCTTTTACAAGATGAATGTCATCCAACAACAAGGTGTGATCCCCTTGAGGATGGGTTGTGAACTCAAGCAATCCATCGGAGAACAGCGGCTCGAAAGTCAGGTAACGAAGATGAAAAGGTTGATTACCTCCAACTGGCAGTACTTCTTCTTCCAGTAGCAGCTCACCGTCAAAAGTCACTGAGTAGGCGGTGACACCCTCACCACAGCAATTCCTCGCATTGACATAATAGTAAAGGGTATGGGGTTCCCCGGGCTCAAGACCTTCAAGAAACTGCTCCATGGTCACAGAACCCTGAATGAAGAGAACACTGTCCTGATCCAAACCTGATCCATTGTCCGAAAACGGACCCATGCCTGCCACATTGACACCGCGTCCGCCGCTGCTGAACTCCCAGCCTGCCATCGCCGCTGGTTGAATGTAACCAACGCCCACAGGACTGCCGCTGGCTTCAAAACTAGGGTTGCGAATGACTACCTCATCCTCTTCTCCCCGCGGCAGAAGATGGATGGCATCGAGTAGGAATGTGGCATCCCCTTGAGCTTCACTCACAAACTCCAGCAAACCTTCTGAGGTGCCTGGCTCAAAGGCAACATTCTGAAAATAGTAAGTCTCCAGGCCTTCTTCAACCGAAGGTAGTATCTCCTGAGCCGACCAAATTTCTTCACCACCAAAGCGGACGCTCGCATCGAGGCTACCCCCGCAGCAGTTACGAACATTGTAATAAAACTGCAACCAGTAAGTCTGGCCTGGGTTCAATCCCTGGACTTGTTGGGAAAGGCTCCCACTACCCTGGATGAAGGCCACTTGGCGGCGATCGGGAATCAGCCCATTATCATGGAAGGGACCCTTAGCCTGATTGAGCCCACTACCCCCGTTCCATGAGACAATCGCGCCCACGCCGATTCCTTCAGGTGCCTCATTGCTTTCGAAACTGGCATTCTTAATTAAAGAGCTGATCACATTGATCGCGGTATCATTGGCCATTTCCAAGCCGGTGGGAGGTGTGATGAGTAATCTCACCGCCCCCCGGCCATTGCCCACAACCTCAAAGGTCTGAGTGTTTTCTCCCCCTTGACTAAAGGAAAGCCTCAGGAAACCGTCCTCGCCCACCCCCATTAAAGAGGCGATACCCTCATTGGGGCTGCTGAGAGCCACATTGGCAGACTGAATCGCCAGGTAGGCTTCGGGAATGGTCACGGTAACAGCCGCTTTTTCTCCAGGGCTCAGTTCTAGAGCCGTTGGAAAAACGCTCAGAGGAGGAAAGGAAGCCCCCACCTCACCCTCCAGATGCAAGGCATCCAGCAGCAAGGTGTGGTCGCCCTCCTTGGTCTGCAGAAATTGCAATTGCTTCTGCACGTTGTCGGCGACAAAACTCAACTCTCCTTTTCGGTAAGGGTTGTTGCCACCGACCGCATTGACCGAAGCATTGAAAAGAGACTCCCCATCAAGAAGCACCTCCAGATCGGGCTGATCTCCGGAACGTGCATTGAATTCAAAACTGAGCCTGTAGGTGTTGCCTACGACAAGATTCTCCAGTCGCTGGGATAAAGAACCCAGATCGTTGATAAATCCCACATATTCGGGCTCAGATGAACGACCATTGTCTGCAAAGGTGCTGATGCCATCCAGACTCACCCCATAAGTTCCCTCACCCACCCATCCGGCCATGTGAGCCGGACTGATGATGCCATCGGGATCGAATGTCTCTCCACTTGCCTCGAAACTGGGATTCATCACCGGAACTTCACCCTCGGGTCGGATTAAAAAACTGACTGCATCCAGATTGAGGGTTGCATCCCCACTTGCCGTTGTCTGAAAAGTCAGGACACCAGCATCAAATTCTGGAACAAAAGCTACATGACGGAATTTGTAAGGATTCCCATCAGTCGATGGCTTGATGTTGTTGATCTGATCCAGGGATAGATCATCCCACTTGACCTCAAGGTCGATCGTTCCGCCGCAACAGCCTCGGGCATCATAATAAAACTGAACCCAATGGGTTTGGCCTGGGGTCAGACCAAACACCTCTTGGCTGAGGGTTCTGGAACCTTGCATGAAAACCACCTGTGACTGGTCCGGTATGGGGGTCCCCCCATTGTGGAAAGGGCCATCCTGCAAATTAGTACCGCTCCCTCCATCCCATTCATCCACACTTCCATAATGCGGCCAGGCTTCGGGGAAGTTGAATTCAAAACTCGAATTCATGACCGTGATCTGAGCCGCCAGCGGCAGTGACAGGACACAAAGACCGATGATCATTCCAAGTGGTTTTTTTGAGTGTTTCATGGGTTGTCCTTGGGGGGGCTTTGGTTTGAAATCGTTTGCAGAATCAGCGACTCCGGTTGGGTTGCTTGAAATCCATGATCACCTCATTGGTTGCCTGCGATGCCTTAAGGGCGCCAATGTGAGTGTCCATAAAAAGAAAATGGGCGGCACCTGCCGGATGCTCACTGCCGTGTTTGTAACCCACGTCATAGGTTCCATTGGGAGGGGCCCCAATCCGGATCACTGCAGGATGATTGAGGTCGTAGGAAATATCCGAGACAAGGTGCGTGTTGGCCGGTTGAGGTACCGTGGAAAGCTTGGCTGTTCGCGCTGAAGGAAAATCTCCACTGCTGTTAGGGAAGTTCATCGAGGTATGTTGATTCATGCCATAGCTGATTTTCCAAGGGTTCCCTTGCCCCTTGTAGTGCTTAAAGGTTTTCCAATGGTTTTCCCGCAGTCGAATGGGACAAATGGAAACGCCATTGGTGAAATTCAGGCCTTCCCTAGAGGCATCAAATTGCTGACGACCGTAGTAGGGGAAAAGCAAGGACTCGAAATTATTGATGTTGGCGTTGTGGATGAAGGTGTTTTCACCATGGCCCCAGGCATAAGGCAGTTTATCCTGATTATCATCCACATACATGACGACCGCTAGCCCCATTTGCTTGAGATTACTGATGCATTGGGTCGCCAGTGCCTTTTGCTTGGCTTTGGAAAGAGCCGGCAAGAGCATGCCCGCCAGGATGGCAATGATGGCGATGACCACCAACAGTTCGATCAAGGTGAAACCCTGCCTGGAAACCATCCCGGGCGCAAAAAGTGCCCTGTAGACGACACCACCTCTGCGAGTGAGTGAATTCATGGGGAACCAAAACAGTTTGTCTGGTGGATCCGGTCAGGGTCAACGCAATTCTGGCTTGGCCAAGGTTCAAAAAAAGGCCCCTCTCTTGGGAGAGGAGCCTTGCAAAAGGAACGATGCGACCTGTGTGTCAACCGAGTCCGGGAGGCGCAAAGCCTTGGCGGTAGGAACGCTTGAGGATCGCCTCGTTGGCCATATCATGATTGGTGAAGCGATGCTGGGAGGCATCCCATAGAAGTTCCTGCCCGGGATAACGAGTGGCTTTTACAGCCAGCAACGCTGGTTCAGTGATTCGCACACCGATCTGAAATGGAGTCCACAAGGGCTTCTTGTCTCCCAGACAATTGTCTGCCCAATCCTCCCAATGATGTCTGGGTGCTACCTCAGGTTTCGCCTCGTTATCAACCACCTTGCCCTTGCGAAAGACGGTCATGCCGCCGTT
>JALRAZ010000050.1 GCA_023257935.1 Verrucomicrobiota bacterium | reverse complement strand
GATTCGATTTGCATCAAGGACATGGCAGGCCTGATCACCCCGTCCATGGCTGCGGACCTGGTGAGAGCCCTCAAGGCGAGCGTTCAAGTCCCGCTAGTACTGCACAGTCACAGCACCGCTGGTATGGCAGCCACCGCCTATTATGCGGCCATTGAGGCAGGTGTGGACAGTGTGGATACTTCCATCGCTCCCTTTGCCAATGGAACTGGGCAACCTGATACCTTGCTCATGCAGACCATGCTCGAAACCAGTTCCAGGCGCCCTGATTACGATCCCAATGCGCTGGCTCGCCTGAGCAAGCATTTCATGGAGGTCTATGAGGCACTGGCGGCTTACACCAGCCCGAAGAATGAGCGAGTGGATACCGACATCCTGATTTATCAAGTTCCCGGCGGGATGATGAGTAATTTTCGCAACCAGCTTGCCGAGCAGGGCATGACAGACCGCTTGGGCGAGGTCATGAAGGAGATTCCTTACGTGCGCGAGCGGCTGGGCTGGATCCCATTAGTCACCCCGACCTCACAAATTGTCGGCACTCAAGCCATGCTCAATGTTAAATTCGGAAGATGGCAAATGCTCTCTCAACCTGTTGTGGATATCCTGCTGGGCAAGTATGGCCTGACCCCAGGACCGGTAGATCCTGATTTGAAGGCCCAGGCCGAAAAGCAGGCGGGCGAGCCTTCGATAGACTGCCGTCCCGCTGACCTACTGAAACCGCGCATGGGATCCCTCAGGGCATCCCTGAGTGAGGCTGGGGTTGAAGCCACTGATGAGCTTGCGGTCCTCCATGCCATGTTCCCGCAGGAGCTTGGCAAGCACCTGAAAGATCCCAACCGGCCTCCTGCGACACCCGCTGAAACCAAACCAAGCGGCCCAGAGCGTCGCCACGAAGGACCTCATCAATACGCCCTGACTCTGGAGGGCAAACGTTTTGAGGTGCTTGTCGAAGAATTAGACTAAAAAGGTGACTTAACCATGAAAACTCCCTGGTATCGGAAACTACACTGGCAAATCGTTCTGGCCCTTATCCTGGGGACTCTGTTTGGCATTTTTGCAGCCTCCCGAGGCTGGGCCGAACTCACCAAAGACTGGATCAGTCCCTTCGGCACCCTCTTCATCACCTTGTTGAAGCTCATCGCCGTTCCGCTGGTCATCACCTCGCTGGTTGGCGGCGTCGCCTCCCTGTCCGACGTACGCAAGCTCAGTCGCATGGGAGGCAAGACCATTGCCATCTACTTGACAACCACAGCCGTGGCGGTGGTCCTCGGATTGCTTTTGGTCAACCTGGCTCAGCCCGGCAAACGGCTCCCGGCCGAGACGCGCGCCGAGCTTGAAGCCACCCATCAGCAAGAGGCCTCAGGAAGGCAGACAAGCGCTTCGGCCGTACAGCAGCGCGGGCCATTGACTTTCCTGACCGACATGGTGCCAGACAACTTTTTTGGGGCCGCCTCCAACAACGGAGCCATGCTGCAGGTAGTTTGCATCTCCTTACTGCTTGGGGTGGGGCTGACCTTGAGCCAAGAGGCAAAACGTCGGCCGGTTCTGGCTCTCATGGATGGGTTGATGGAAGCTGTCATTCAGATCGTCCACCTCATTATGCGCCTCGCACCAGTGGGCGTGTTTGCGCTGATGGCCAACACCATGGTCACCCTGGCCAAGGATGATCCTTCCAGGGTGGTTGACCTGCTCAAGGGGCTCGGATCCTACTGCCTGGTGGTGGTAGCTGGGCTATTGATTCAAATGTTTGTGGTTTATCCCTTGCTACTGCGAAGTTTCACTTCCCTGGGATGGCGATCTTTTTTCTCTGCCCTGGCGCCTGCTCAGCTTCTAGCTTTTTCAACCAGCTCCAGCGGTGCGACGTTGCCAGTTACCATGGATCAATGTCGGAAAAAAATGGGGGTATCCGAAGAAGTCGCTTCGTTTGTTTTGCCATTGGGGGCCACCATCAACATGGATGGCACAGCACTTTATCAGGCAGTCGCCTCGGTATTCATTGCTCAGGCCCTTGGCATGGACCTGACGCTTGCAGCTCAAGCCACGATTGTGTTCACGGCCGTGCTCGCATCCATTGGCACCGCAGCGGTTCCGGGAGCGGGGATCATCATGTTGGTCATCATTCTGGAAGCTATTGAGGTTCCCTCCGAGGGGATTGCTTTGATCCTAGGTGTGGACCGACTGCTGGACATGATGCGTACCGTGACCAATGTCACGGGGGATGCCACGGTGGCCTGCGTCATCGCTTCAAGTGAAGGCAGTTTGAAGCCACCCTCAGGCAACGCATCGTGATCTGGCAGGCTCAGTCAGTGCAAGATCAGAAGGCACAAGGCCCTGGCTTGCGGACTCGGATGCTGAATGATTCGATAGGATTGCCTTGAATCGGTCAAAATTGTAACCATATTGCCATAAACGCCGTCTTTAAGGCTTTAATTTGACATGGATTCCAAGTCGCTACTCAATTTCTTTGCCGCCCAGAATGCGGAGATTGACATCCTCTGGTTTGTCATCCACTTCCTGTTGACCGCCCTGCTGAGCTTTCTCTTGGCAAAGGCTTACGTGAAATTCGGCAACACCCTGAGCAACCGAATCATGTTCGGGAAGAACTTCATGATTTTGAGTATGACCACCATGCTCATCATCACCATCGTCAAATCCTCAGTGGCCCTTTCACTGGGGCTAGTAGGTGCCCTCTCCATCATTCGATTCCGAGCTGCCATCAAGGAACCTGAGGAGTTGAGTTATCTCTTCTTTGCCATCGCCATCGGCTTGGGCATGGGATCGCAGCAGGCCGTGATCACCTTGGTAGCTTTTGCGGTGATTGCACTCATTCTATGGCTCAGGAACATGACGCGATCGGACAAAGTCATCCCCAACCTCTACCTCACCATCATGGGAGATATTTCGGAGGGTCAGGACATGATGGGATCCATCAACCAGGTCCTGGCCTCGCAAGGGAGCGATTTCCGCCTGAAGCGACTGGATGAAAAAAAGGATTCCTTTGAATTTTCCTACCAGATCCAATTTCCCGACATTGCATCCATTCAGGCATGTCGCCAGGCACTGAGGGCGCTGGATCCCGATCTTAAGATCAGCCTGATCGATGATCGAGGCATTGGGGGGTAAGCCCATGGTTACGGCCAACCTGTCCATTTTTGATAGCCAACCTCCTGCTGAGGATTTCCGTTTCGAGCGCAAATACCATATTCAGGACCTGGACTTGCATACCATCGAGTCATGGGTTCGTCGGTCCCCCTGCCTGTTCAGTGAGTGTTTCCCCCCACGTCACATCAACAATATCTACTTCGATACCCCAAGCCTAGAGAATTACCATGAGAATCTGGGTGGGCAGGCGGCACGCACCAAGCTACGTTTGAGATGGTATGGGGATTATCTCAATAACCCGGCCAAAACGACGCTCGAGTACAAAATCAAGCGAGGCATGGTCGGCACCAAGGATTCCTACAAACTGCCGCCTCTCTGCCTGCAGGCTGGTTTTTCGCATGATGACATGCGCACCTACTGGGAGTCCTGTAGCCTACCCTCATGGGTGCGAGAGGATGCCTTAAGTGTCGTCCCCACTCTGGGCAACCGTTATCGCAGAAAATATTTCCTCTCGGCCGATGGTGACTACCGTATCACTTTAGATACCGACCTTTGCTTCCTGGGGCTCGATCGATTTGACTGCCAGTTTGATCGAATTCGCACACTTGATCAAAGCGTGGTGATGGAACTGAAATACGAGGGAAGCATCCCTACGCTGGATGAACGGCTGATGAACTTTTTCCCTTTTCGGGTCACTCGCATGTCCAAATATGTGACTGGCATAGAACTGCTTCAGGGCTGATGCCCAAAGATTGTGAACCCATGAACTCGGAATCCATCCAGCACGATCGACGTCCTTTTTCCTCCACTCATTTTATCCTCATTCTAATCGGTTGTATGGTCCTGGGACTGATCATCTCTCCCGACCTGCTGAGGTTCTACGCCGGCAAACCCGATTTGCTCATCTCCGAGTTTATGGCTGAGAATAAATCTATCCGAGCCGACGGAGATGGAGACTTCTCCGATTGGATTGAGATCTACAACGCCAGTGATCAGGTGCAGTCCCTCGAAGGCTGGTCCCTGACTGATGACTTCAGTCAATTTCGCAAGTGGACTTTTCCCCCCATCACATTGAAACCCGGAGCATTCTTACTGGTATGGGCCTCAGGCAAGCATCGAACCAACTGGATGGGAGACCTCCATACCAACTTCAAACTGTCATCGAGCGGGGAATACCTGGCCTTGATTCGGCCAAATGGGCGGACTGTCGCCCACGAATACCTTCCCAAGTATCCCAAGCAACAAGCAGATGTTTCCTTTGGGCTCAATGAAGGCCACTTTCAGGATCGAGGCTGGTCGGGCAAGGAGCCACTTCGCGACTATGCCTATTTCCTCGACCCATCCCCACTGGCAGCGAATCCTGAGGGGATGATCAGCCTAAGGAGCCTGCCCCAATTAACCAGCGAATCATCGGAACCATCTCAGACGCCACCGCAGCCTTGAAGCAGCCGGTCGAGACCGTTGCAGAGGATCGGTTGGCCCGGGGGGAGTTCCGCATCGAGCTTCCGCCACAGGGCCTCGACATCGGCATACGTCGCATAGCCCTTGTAGGGCGAGATCCAATGCGCCGGCTC
>JALRAZ010000014.1 GCA_023257935.1 Verrucomicrobiota bacterium | reverse complement strand
CACATACTGAGAACGATCATCGTTGGTGATCATGACCCCGGCCCTGCCAGCGGTGCCGAATTGGTCGATCGAGACGCGATCGACCTCAAATACCAGGTTCAGATCCTGGACTGCGATGTAACCATTGACGGTCTTGGCGCTTGCACCGGCCCATGAATCGCTCAGAGCGTAGGTGTAAATCTTTAGCACTCCATTGTCTACTTCGACACTGGAATCACCCTCGCCGCCACCGAGTCCGTCGTTGGAGACAGCCCAGTTGGAGCTATTGAGTGAAGCGGTAAAGGCCTCTGTCAACAGGGATCCAGGCCCTGAAATGACGGCTACCGACAGTCGGTTGCCACCGGCCAGATCACCTTGAATGCTCAACTCAGTGCCCCCGAGGGCACCGCCCTGAACCCGGAAGCTCTGCGTGTTGTCACCCCCGGCAGGGAAGACCAGGGAAAGCTTTCCATTGGTGCTGCCCACTGGGGTAGCAATGGAAGGATCTGCGCTGGATACCGTCAAGCGGATGTCTCGTTGCGAATTGAGTCCTTGGGGGATGCGCACCTGCACAGGCTGACTTAGTCCTCCTTCGGTCACACTCACCGCCCCAGGCTGGAAGGTGGCCCCGCCTTCGGATTCGATCACCAGATTGTCCCATGTTGTGTCAGCGGTGTCGTTATTGGCGCGGGCGTAGGAACCGAACTGGAAGATGACCGGTGAGAAGGGGAAGGCCACTTCAGCTCCCTCGATTCCATCGAGCAGGAGTTTGACGGTTTGACCATCTGCGACCATGGACATGGTGTGGAGGCCTCCATCATCAAATGCGGCGTCGTCGAAGGCGGCCATGTTGTTGCCCCCTCCGGTCGGCACATCGCCATCCTGACCGATCTTGCGGTTGTAGCGCCAGCCTCCTTCTCCTCGTACATCGGCGAACAGGATGTAATTGGTTTGGGTTTCATCCAGGATCCACAGGGCACTTCTGGAAGCCGTGCCCTGACCTGCTTCGGCAACACGATCAATGGACAGGGTAATGGTTTCTGATTCAGAGGGGGCAAAGGTGGGCACTACCCGCAGGGTGCCGCCAGCCCACCACTGCTGGGTGGTGGTGCCCACAAAGCGCATCACCCCATCACCGGCTTCGGCATGAATGTCGCCTACTCCACCTTCGAAGAAAGGTGAGGCAGCCACAAATCGATTCGGATCAATGGCGTTGCTGGAAAAGTCATCGGAGAAGACGACATTGCTCTGTTGGGGAACGGCTTTGATTTGCAGGTTGTCCCAGGAGGTATCAGCGGTGTCATTGTTGGCGCGCGCAAAGGAGCCAAATTGGAAACTGACCTTGGAAAAGGGAAAGGCCACTTCAGCTCCTTCGATTCCGTCGAGTAGGAGTTTGACCGTCGAGCCGTCTGCGACCATGGACATGACGTGTAAGCCTCCGTCATCAAAGGAGGCTCCGTCAAAAGCGGCCATGTTGTTCCCGCCGCCGGTGGGGACATCGCCGTCTTCGCCAATCTTGCGATTGTAGCGCCACCCACTCTCGCCTCTGACATCGGCAAACAGGATGTAGTTATTCTCGGTTTCATCGAAGATCCAAAGGGCACTGCGCGAGGCAGTTCCCTGACCCGCTTCAGCGACGCGATCGATGGAGATGGTAACCGGTGAATCCTTGCCGGCGCTGAAAGTCTCTTTGATCTTGAGGGTACCGCCTGACCACCATTGCTGGGTGGTGGTGCCGACAAAGCGCATCACCCCATCCCCGGCTTCGGCGTGAATGTCGCCAATACCGCCTTCGAAGAAAGGGGTGGCTGGCTCATATCTGGCCGGATCAATAGCATTGGATGAGAAGTCATCCTCAAACACCACCGAGAGACCAAGGACGGTTTCAACCTTCAGGTTGTCCCAGGAGGTATCAGCTGTGTCGTTGTTTGCGCGTGCAAAGGAGCCAAACTGGAACTGAACGTTCTCAAATGGGAAAGCTACCTCCGCCCCTTCGATCCCATCGAGCATTAGCTTGACGGTGGAGCCATCGGCAACCATGGACATGGTGTGCAGTCCGCCATCGTCAAATGAAGCGCCATCAAAGGCTGCCATGTTGTTACCACCTCCGGTTGGTACGTCACCATCTTCGCCAATCTTGCGATTGTAGCGCCACCCGCTCTCGCCCCTGACATCGGCGAAGAGAATGTAGTTGGTCTCGGTTTCATCAAAAATCCACAGGGCACTCCGTGAGGCGGTTCCCTGACCGGCTTCCGAGACCCGATCAATGGTAACAGTCACTGGTGTGTCAGGAGTTGCCTGAAATGATTTTTTCAATTTAAGCGTGCCTCCCGACCACCACTGTTGGGTGGTGGTGCCCACAAAGCGCATCACCCCATCCCCGGCTTCGGCATGGATATCACCGATTCCTCCCTCGAAGAAGGGGGTGGCCGCTTCGTAGGTCGCTGGATCGATGGTGTTGGAGGAAAAATCATCCTCAAACACAACTGTGCTGATCTGGGCATGGGAAATGCCCTGAAAACCAAGCAGCAATAATAGCAGAGAAACCTGGCTCATGAGCCTGATCCCCGTGCCTCTTAAATTGCTGCGAGGTGCAATGGTCTTGGTTCTGGGTTGCTTCATTATGTTTCCTTATCTTGATTTTGGTGCGCCTATAACCTTAAAGCAATCTTCCCTCACCCTTGTGCTAGAAAAGATGCGGATACACTTCTTCTAGGGAGGTGAATGCGCTTTGCATTAAGTAATTGGAACCTGTCAATCAAACTGAATTGGTGATGCTTTTGTCAAGGGACAAACACCAGGTGTCAACATCTCACCTCTGAGCATTTGGCACTCTGCTCAACACGAATTGAAAGCGGTTT
>JALRAZ010000003.1 GCA_023257935.1 Verrucomicrobiota bacterium | reverse complement strand
AGGGGCATTCACACGGCAGCACACTGAGTAGCCTAGAAAAAGAGAAGGCGGCTGACTTGCCCAAAGAGCTGCTGGATTATCCCCGCAATACCACCAACCATTACGCCAATTTCCTCAAAGCATGCAAGGGCTTGGAGCCTTGCCTTTCACCCTTTGAAGTGGCAGCTCCACTGAGTCAGGTTTTCTGCCTGGGAGTGGCTGCTCAGCGATTCCATGCTCGCCTGGAGTTTGACCCCGTCAAAAAAGAAATCACCAACCATGAAGCCGCTAACCAATGGCTTCGTGGGACTCCGCCTCGAAAGGGCTGGGAGTCTTTCTACCAACTTGCATGAGCTGGAGCCAACCCCAGAGTCATCCTCAACGGGTTCTAAGCCGGCGCCATTGGATGGCCCGGATGGCAATGGGAACCTCGCTGGCTGCTTCCACAGGAGCTTGCCTTCATCGACCGGGGCTCAGCAGTTCCAAGGTAGCACGGGAAAACCAGCAACCAGGCACTCGCTCATGGATACTTGAAAATCATGCCATTGATCCTGCTTCCCGCTACCGCTGTCCATGGGTCGAAGGCTATGCCTCCAAGACCCGCGTGATGGCTGGAGAGCGCATGGCCTTTTTTGTCAGTACTCGGCCTGCTTCGGATTATCATATCGACATTTATCGGATGGGTTATTATCAGGGCCATGGAGGCCGTCACATGGGTTCATGGGGTCCCTTTAAGGGAAGGTCCCAAACCGATCCCAAACCTACGGAAAAGCGTCTTCAGGACTGTCAGTGGGACCCCTGCCTGGAATTGAGAATTCCAACCGATTGGCTCAGCGGCGTTTACCTAGCCAAGCTTACTGAACATCGCAGTTGGCTGCAGAGCTATGTGATCTTCATTGTCAAAGATCAGCGCCAAGCTGATTTCATGTTTCAATGCAGTGATCACACCTGGCAGGCCTATAACCGCTGGCCCAATCAATTCTCTCTATATGACAATGGGCAGAACCCCTGGTACTGGGGAGGAGGGGTTGAAGTCGGCTTCAACCGCCCTTATGGCAAGTATTGTCAAATCTTCGATGCACCGCTGAGCACAGGATCGGGAGAATTCCTGCTTTGGGAATATCCTTTGGCTTACTGGATGGAATCCCAAGGATACGACCTGACTTACGTCTCCAATCAGGATACCCATGCCTTCCCAAACGAACTGAGTCGCTGTAAGGGGTTTCTTTCGGTAGGCCATGATGAATATTGGACGCTGGATATGTTTCACAACCTTCAAGGAGCCATCGAAGGTGGCATGCATGCCGCCTTCCTTTCCGGCAATGCGGTCTGTGGTCGCATTGAGATGAAGGCCGATACGCATGGAAACCCCAACCGAGTCTTTGAGCGAGTTGGGGTTTTTGGGCCTCCAGGGGGCACTCGAGAATTTGACTCCATGTCTTCATTAATTCATCAAAGACCCTATGCCCATGAACTGATTGGAGCACAAAGCACAGGCCCGGTTACAGGGGGAGCTGATTGGATTTGCCGACAACCCGATCACTGGCTCTTTGCTGGTAGCGGTATGAGAGAAGGAGAAGGGATTCCCGGATTAGTAGGTTGGGAATGGCATGGGGATCCAGCCCCCATTCCAGGTCTGGAAATATTGGCCTCCGGCCCCACCCAACAAGCACCCGGTCAACCCAACGGTGGCCAATACACCGCAACGATGTACCATGGCCCCAACGGCAACCTCGTTTTCAACGCAGCCACCATCTGGTGGGCGGATGGGCTGAGTGAACCACCCGGCTATGTCAGACCCTCGGTTTATACCCAACCCATGGGCCCTGATCCCCGCGTGCAGCAAATCACGCACAACCTGTTAGACCGCATGAGGTCCTGACAAACCGTGGGATTAGGAGGTGATTCCAAGGAAAGCCGTCAGTGGCTCATAAGGGGTTGCACTGCCTGCCTGGTTGGGTGATCTTTGGCTCCATGTTGAGTGTCATTTCACCTGCCAAAACGCTGGACTTCGAATCAGAACCTTTGACCTCCATACACTCTTGCCCAGCCTACTTGAAGCAGTCCAAGTTACTCATTGGGCAACTGAAGGCATGCTCTGAAGAGGACCTATGCAAGCTCATGTCCATCAGTTCAAAATTGGCAGCATTGAATCAACAACGATATCAGAGCTGGAGCCCTCCTTTTACTCCAAGAAATGCCAAGCAGGCCTTGCTTGCCTTCAAAGGAGATGTATACACCGGCTTCCAGCTCGCAGATTATCAAAATGCTGATTATGCCTTTGCTCAAAAACACCTTCGTATTCTCTCCGGGCTCTATGGTTTGCTGCGGCCTATGGACCTCATTCAACCCTATCGTCTGGAAATGGGAACCTCTCTGAACAACCCAAGAGGCAACAATCTCTATGCTTTTTGGGGCGATCTCATTACCAAGGAGCTCAACGGGGCGATTGCCGAATCGGGCAAAGCCGTCCTGATCAATCTGGCTTCCAACGAGTATTTTCAGGCTGTTGTCAAAGATCAGCTGGAGGCTGCGGTGATCACCCCCATTTTCAAAGATCTAAAAAAGGGGCAATACAAAATCATCAGTTTTTTTGCGAAAAAGGCCAGGGGGACCATGTCGGATTTCATCATTCGGAACCGCTTGAAAAACCCTGAGGATCTCAAGGATTTTACTGGCATGGGCTATCGCTTCGATGAGGCTAGTTCAACTCTAGACCAGTGGGTCTTTCTTCGTGATCAAGCCGCGTGAATGAACATTGGGCTTTATGGGTTGAGGGACTTCAGTCTTGAGATGATTTCCTCCAGCTGAGCCTGCATGGCTTGATTATCACCTTTTAGCAGTCTCAGCTGCGCTTTGACGTCATCATTGTTATCGCTGGCCATTTCATCGACGAAAATGGCATTGGCCAAGGAAAGCGAGATGAAGCCTCCAATCACTAATACCATGATCACAAAGGTATTCACACCATAGTAGAGCCACGGTTGGCCCAGCAAACTGGCCGCTTCAGGAGCTGCAGCCCAATTCTCGACCGTGAAGACTGAAAAGATAGTGTTCAGAGATCTCAAGGGGGTACCAAAGAAATCAGGAAGAGGGCGGCCGAAGAGTGTGAATCCCAGAAGTGAGAAAAAAACCAATTGGATTCCCAACAGAATGACGATCGCTCGGGATGCTTTAATCGCCCGAAGCACCCCTCTGACCATTTGTGCTGTGTCAGGTATTAATTTGAGAATACGCACCATGGATAAAAATCGAAACATTCTCAGGAATGCCAAACTACCTTCCCCCATTCCGTGAACCAACACCCATAGGATGCTAGAGGCAATGATGCACAGGTCAGCGCGGTTTCCCCAGGAGCTTGCATACTTTTGCCAGCCTTCCATTTGAATCTTGCAAAGCATCTCGAGCGTAAAAAAGACCAGGACAA
Organism: Verrucomicrobiota bacterium; assembly: GCA_023257935.1. Taxonomy (GTDB): domain Bacteria; phylum Verrucomicrobiota; class Verrucomicrobiia; order Limisphaerales; family AAA164-E04; genus UBA7971. The sequence continues at coordinate 751 of JALRAZ010000003.1, read as the reverse complement.
CCCAGCTGATACTTTCAACCCAAAACGGCGTCAGCAAGTGATCCATAAAGGCGAGGAGAACGGTGAGGAAAATGACACTCAGAACCACTTTGGGAGCCGTGAAAAGTTTCATCATCACCGATCATCAAAAGACATAGAAATCATTCCAGCAAGGCTGGAACTAGGCCCCTTTTCCTGTATCCAATCAAGCGGGCATGGTAATCAGGACAACCATGTTCTGCCCATTAAGGCGAACATTCGGTCATGACACTCCATTCTCCTTGAAAGTAAACTCGAGCTCGCAGTTTTTGACCCTCCTTTAGCGAGATAGGCATGGAAAACAATTTGGCATGGTTTGAAGGCTGACCCCCAATCGCTCTGGGGTCAGTCCCATCGAGGGTCACATAAATTTGTCCCTGTTCAGCATTCAAATGCCAGCCATCAGCTCGAAGCTCACATTCAGCCGGACTGAAATCTGGCACAAGGCCCTGGCGAAAAAGTTGTGCCAGAACGATGTCACTCCGAAGGGGAATGTATTCATTCAAGATCCTGCCGACCTCGACCTTCCAATGCGCATCGCGAGTGCGGGGCTGACCCTCTCCACGGCTACTATCTCCCCAACGAGCTGACTCTGCGATCACTGCCGATTCAATTTCCTTGGCACGGCGAGCCACCACTTCATGGACTGCATCAGGGGTGAGAGAGCCCTCATGGCGATACAAGGCATGAATGCGATCGGCCGCCCGAATACGGAATTCAAGGTTCTCCAATC
>JALRAZ010000398.1 GCA_023257935.1 Verrucomicrobiota bacterium | reverse complement strand
AGGATAGTCATCCCCCTCGCTCCAGAGAGAATGAGTGTGTAGGTTTCCCGTCCACCACTTTGGCTCGGCAGCCGCTGCGTGAAGGGATCCTGAAAGGGTGACAAGCATCACCCAGTATGTCCACTTGGCATGGCTGATCATCTGATTCTTATAGAACGAGTGAGAGCATGCGACAAGCCGCATCGCCATGAGCCGTGAACTCACGGGGTGGGATGACCCGCAAAAGGGGAGTCTTCAAAACGTACGGGATCTTCGGTCACTCTGGGGTCAAGGTTCTCTCTGAGTAGACTCATGAGCCTTTCATGCAGCTCACCCTGTGTCGCTGCTAAAGCCGGTCGACCTGCCAGGTTTTCCATCTGATGCGGATCCTGTTTCAAATCGTAGAGCTCAGCAAAGGGCCTTTTCCCAAAGGCACGCTCAAACCAATGATTTGCTGAGGGTTCCTCACGATGCTCAAAAATCCAGGCCTTGGTCGGGCTGGCATCCATATCAGCAAAAGTCGCAAAGGTTTGCTGACTGAGCGTTTCCCAATCAGGGTGCGGCAAGCGCGAGACATGCAGCGGATCCCCCATCGGCCACCGTTCTGGCTTGAAATTCACCACATAGAGGTAATTAGGTGTGCGAATCGCTCGCTGTGGATAGGGCAAATGACCCGCTCTGGCTGAGGCCACATGCCGCTCCCTGCCCGTGACAACCCAATTGCGAGAAGGGTCTACCCAGCCCTCTTCTGTGGAGCGGAGCTGGGGCACCAAACTCTGACCAGTCATGACTGAAGGCACCTGTAATCCTGCTATTTCGAGTAGTGTGGGAGCCAAGTCCATGAGGTTCACAAAATCCTCAAGTCGTCTACCACCAGGTTGCCCAGGCCATCGAATGGCCAACGGCACTCGAGTGCCAAAATCATAGAGATTGCACTTACCATCCGGGAAACCAGGAGGTCCATGATCCCCGCTAATAATCACCACGGTCTGGTCAAGAAGACCCAGTGCCTCAAGACGATCGAGCATCAATCCTAAAGCAGTATCAAAAGCCTGAATTTCACCAAAGTAATCAGCCAAATCTTCTCTGACCTCTGGAACATCTGGCAGATAGGGAGGCATATTGCCTTCAAAACGATCTGGGTCTATGCCCCACAAAACTTTACCTGATCCCTTCACCCACTTGCGATGAACAAGGGTAGGACCGAACCAATAACAAAACGGCTTGCCCGCTTCATTGTCTGCAAGAAAAGCCTCAAAGTTGGCCAACACCTCGTTGTAGAGCTCCCGCTTAGCCTCCTGCTGGGTTTTACCCTGCTCCATCATGCGAGTGACCTGCTGAGAGAACTGATTGAACCTTCTGCCTGCAGACTCGTAGGCGTTGGCTCCCCCTCCAAACGGAGCATCAACTGGCGTCCCCGGTGACCAAACTTTATAGGTTTCACCGATGTGGTAACCCGCTTCTTGGAGCATCAGAGGAAAAACAGGAATGGAAGGATCCCACCGAGCTCCCTGAAGGATAGCCCCCTGACCCGTACGCCAAAAGTATTGCCCTGAGAGTAGTGAACTCCTGCATGGTGTGCATGAGGGCGCAGTCACAAAAGCATGCTCAAAGAGCACCCCCTGACGAGCAACCCTGTCAAAAGTAGGCGTGGCAATCCAATGATTCAGGCCGCGGTGAGGCGCACGATCTTGATAGGCGCTGGCAAAGCGGCCCCAGTCATCAGCAAAGGCAAACAGAATATTTGGCCGTGGGTTCGTCTCTGCAGCCTGCAGCCTGGCGAGTCCAAGCAACAAATAGATGACGTAGGAAAACCACCGGGGTGGGAGGAAACACTTGGGAGCCATGCGACGATGTGATCATAGCTTGGCAGAGGGTTCAAGCACTCGCTACGGGAGTCGCGCAGTATCACTGCCTTGAACCACATCATTACTCTTGAGAATCGTCACTGAAATCGGGAGAACAAAGGAACCATTCAACCAAGTCGGCCGTCTGTCCCACCACCAGGTCCATCCTCCCATCTCCATTCCAATCGGTGGCTAATGAAGCAGACTGTTCTCCATAGAGCTTGATGCCGCTTTCCCATGATGGCAGGCACCGAAAATGACCTGCACCAAGATTCTCAAGCAACAAGCCCTCCCCTGCATCCATTCGCGAAATGGCTGACTTGGGTGATTGAAAATTTTGGCCAAGAAAAATATCAAGCTTCCCATCCTGATTCCAGTCAGCGAGTGCCAGCGACATGACTGGCGACCACTGAGCCTGATCTGGCAGAGACTGCCAAGTGAAGTGATCTCCTTGGTTCCACCAGATTCCCGATTCCAGCGAATGAATTTCTAGCCATTGATCCAGTGGATGAACGTCTTCAAATAAGCGTTTCATGGTCAACTGGCTCACCGAGGCATAACGTCGATAGCGCTCACGCACGAACCCAAACACGTTGCCCAGTGCCACAAGGTCGCTTGCAGGCACCCAGTCCTCCAGCTCATGGGCATAATAACTTTCAACCACATCGTAGGTGCCATTGGCATCCAGATCACCATGGTAGAGGCGTATTGGATGATGCAGGTGCTTTTGATAGTCTGTGTTCATCCCCCAATTACCTGTCACCAGGTCACTATCCCCATCGCCGTCCAAATCACCCGCCGCTAAGGTCATCCACCAGCCGTGTCGGCTGCGAAGGCCCGTTTCTTGTGACCGATTGACGAAGACACCATTGCGGTTTTCCCAAAGCTGCACAGACCCCCACTCCTGACTCAGCACCAAGTCACTGTCACCATCAAGATCCCAGTCCAGAGCCACAGCGTCAGTCACCATACCCGTGCCAACCCAGGTGCGACTGGTTTCAAGATCGAGGTGAAACTCACCTGAATCGTTCCGGTAGAGTCTTGAAGTAGCCGCCTGACCGTATTGCCCGGCATGAAAGCCTCCTCCCACAAACAAATCAAGATCACCATCGCTGTCGGCATCCAGCAGCTCAAGACAGGAAGGGGAAGCCAGCTGACCTGTGAGGGATTGGATCAGCCTGGGAAAGCCACCATCCATCTCATAGATCATGACGGCTGGTTGTGAACGGGGATCGCCACCGGCAAGTAAGCGCTGGTGGGCATTCCCCATGGAAAGAGCCATTCGTGGTACTCCCTCTACCCCGATCCAGTGGGCCAGATCAGTCGCATCCCCCACCCCCGATCCTGGCAATTCTAGGCTACCGGCAAAACCACTACCCTCGGTATCCTGGAGAAGGACTCGCGAGGGATATCCATCACCCTGACCTAAAATCAAATCCATGCGATCGTCGCCATTGAGATCGGCAGCCTGCAGGCAAACCCCTGAGCGCCCGATAAAACGTGGTATCAAGGGCTGCCACTCAAGGAGTTGGTCGCTATCTGTTTCCTGATGCATGCGAGAGTCATTGGGCAGGGAAAGCTGAACCAAGCGAGGGCGAGGCGAAGGGGTTTTTTGGGCTATGAGATGATCCTGGGGCTTCACGGCGCTGGCCACATCACCTGACGAAACCTCCTCGATCTGGTAGCGACGTCCCGATCGAATATTGTCAACCACTGTCTCTCTGCCCGATGGCCAAATCACCTGCAGTCGAAAATCACTCTCCTGCTCGGGCAAGGCAAAGGTCTTACTCGGCATGTCCGAGGAGAGATAACGCCCACCAGCCACCAGAACCGTGGATTGAGTTGGCCATGAACCGACCTGCCCAGGAATCAGGCTCACTCGTGCTCCAATGGCGGCGGTGTTGGGTGGCTGGCCCTTGAGGACAACCTGAATTCTGGGACGGCTGCTCTCATTTCGATAGAGCCCAGGCCCAGACTGCAGGTTGTTAAGCAAAACGTCCTGATCCCCATCGCCGTCCAGATCAGCCAGCGCGATACCTTGAGAAATGCCTCGTTCATCAAAGCCCCATTGCTGACTGATGGCCTCGAATCCATCTGAGCCATTGTTGCGAAAGGCTAGATTTGCGAGGTTCAAGGATGGATACAGGAGCAGAGTGCGTGGCACCTGCCCACGCGGGGCCGAGCGCATGGCCATGACAGCATCCATAGTCGCATCCCCATCGAGCAAATCATGGTTGTTGCCATTGCAAACTAGGACATCTTCAAACCCATCGAGATCCAGATCCAGAAAAGCAACCCCCCAACTCCATTCCGAGGCATCCAGACCAAGCATTCGAGCCAGTTCCGCATAACTCCCATCCCCCCTTGCAACAAAAAGGGTGTTACGTTGGGTCTGAGGTCGGTCCAGTTTCATGGCCATTTCCGGAGGTTTTCTTCCAGTCTCCTCGTTTGCCCGCTGTGTCATCCGCAGGGAGTGCTTTCGACTCAACATCTCCACAACCAGAAAATCATCCAAGCCATCTCGGTTGATATCGGCCACATCGACAGCCATGGAAGACCAACTGGACTGCCGAATGTTCTGATTTGAGATTTCTTTGAAAACGCCTTGGCCCTGATTGATCCAGCACTGGTCGGCGCCATCGGCAAAATCATTGCAAACGAACAAATCAGGTAATAGGTCTCCATTGAGATCTCGAAACATGACCGATAGGCCCCAATGGCGCGGGGCTTCGGAAAGGGGAACTCCTGTATCGGAGAGAAAGCGGCCGGTCACCCAAGATTGCTCTTCAAACAAGCCTTGACCTGTGTTCACGTAAAAGTGGTCAGGTAGCCCAAGTTCTATGATCCCCGGCTTAACTCCCTGGCCACGATCCACAGCAAGGAATCGCTCTACCGGCAATGCCTTGGGCTTACCATCAGCCATGACGACTCTGGGAGCAATGCCGGGAGGCAAGTCCTTCCAAGTCACCTCACGGTAGTCTGTGACATATAAATCCAGATCACCGTCACCATCAGCGTCGGCAACCCCCATGGAAGTTGGCCCCCCAGAGGACCGTAAGCCAGGGTCAGCAGCCTCCTGAAAGCGTCCCTGACCATCGTTCCACCAAAGACGTGTCCCTGTCCCCAGCCCATTGACTAGCAAGTCCAGGTCCTGGTCTCCATCTAGATCAACCAAAAGGACACCCGTTGAGGCCTGGTCCTCGCAGGCTGCCCCACCTGCTTGCGGCACTTCCTCGAAAACCCAATTGCCAAGATTGAGATAAAGATGATTGGGCCCTTCAAGGGTGGCAAAGTAGACATCACATCTGCCATCACCATTGACATCCCCGGCTGCAACCCCTGACCCATTTTCCAAGATTCGGTTGGTCTGTGCCGCGGCATCAGAGAGGGTATTTTCAAATCGCAAACCATGAGCGGCCGAATCAAGCCGAGTCAGACCTGCATCAGCCACGCTGCCTGGATCGCTCAATACATCCCACTTGCCCCACCAAGCCGTCTCACCGGCCATCATGCAGCATGGCAGCAAGAGCCCACTCATCCTGCAGAAGAGGCTCATTCGCCAACGAATTGACCGATGCATGTTTACCATTTCAGTTATCGAGACTATCACTTTTTTGAGCTTGGAGTCAGGCTAATTAAAACCCCAACCAAAAAATACCCAGATAACTAAATTTATTGTTTTCCAATAATTTTTTACTTTTATTTTGTATTTTTTATTGTTTTAAAATACTTTTCATTCATGCTGATCTGATGGGAATCGAATTTCGCTTGAATGTGATCCTAGCCGAGAAAGGACGAAAACTCAAAGATTTGGCTCAAGCACTAGGGATGACCATGGCCAATGCATCGCACCTCAAAACGGGTAAGGTCAAGGCACTCAAACTAGCGACGCTGGCAGAACTTTGCGCCTTTTTGGAATGCGAACCAGCAGACTTGCTCAAATATCATCCTGAAGTCCCCGTCGAAGAAAAAAAACCAGTATGGGACATGCAATCAGTCGCCCTACCCGATGATTTTCTGGACTAGGACCTCGTCGATAACCAGATCAGTTTACGGCTGCGGAGGACTCGAAGAAGCAGACTTCCTGGCAAGGATCCAATCGCGGTGAACCCGGGCAACCTCTCCCATGTAGCCATTGTTTTTATAGGACTTGGCCGCTTTGTTCATGAAGTCTAAGGCCTTAGTCTCCTCAGACTTGCTCTGGTAATACAGGCCTAGATAAAGGTTGGCGTAGAAATCGGCCCGCAATCGCTGTGCTGTTTCCATGTTTTCATCTCGAGCCGCCTTGATGACTGCCTCCTCACTCCCAGCCCCTTTGAAAAGAGCCCAAACCTCTTTCATTGGGGTTCTGGCATCTCCTTGGATGGCAATGAATTGGGACCTGGCCGCCTCAAACCCCTCGACAGCGGCTACGCAGAGAAAGTGCCAAACCGCATTTTCCACATCCTGAGTGTTAACCTCTTGATGGGACTCAAACAATTCTTTGCCCTCCTTGAATTGTCCCGTGTAAAAGTAAGCGATCCCCAACTGCCAGAGGTGGGGTTTTTGCGCAGGTTCCAATTTGGAAAAGGCTTCAAAATCCGAAACAGATTTTTCAAATTGCCCAAGATTGAAGTGTTCGATGGCCCTTCGAAACCAGGGTTCTGGCCTTGCGGGATCCAACCGGATCACTTCACCGAAGGCTTCGGCAGCAGCCTGATATTGCCTTTCATACTGATGCAGGTAGCCACGCGCCAAGTAGGCTTCGATAAAAGCGGGGTTCTCATCGATAGCCTGGTCCAGCCATTGCCTCGCTTCAGTGACTTTACCATCGTGATAAGCTGAAATGGCCCGCTGATAATGCTGTTGAGCGGCATTCGATTCAGCCGCAGCCAGCCACCCCGATCCTGAGGTCACGAGATAACTCACCAAAAAGGCATAGCCCCTGGTCAACAGTTGTCGGCACGGTATCATCTCATTGATACATGCCCATGATCTGGTAGCCACTATCCACATAGATTACCTGGCCTGTGATCGCAGCAGCCCCATCGGAGGCAAGGAAAAGTCCCGTGGCGCCTAGTTCCTCAGGAACCACATTGCGCTTTAGCGGGGCGTGCGCCTCGTAGTGCTTGAGCATGGCGCTGAAACCAGAAATACCCCGAGCCGCAAGGGTATTGACTGGGCCGGCACTGATGCAATTGACCCTGATTTGCTTTGGCCCCAGATCGGCCGCGAGATAGCGTGTGGAAGCCTCTAGTGAGGCCTTGGCAACGCCCATCACGTTGTAATGTGGTACTACTTTTTCAGCACCATAATAGGACATGGCCAGAATACTACCACCCTGGCTCATCATCGGTGCTGCTGCTCGGGAAAGCGCCACTAGCGAATAGGCCGACACGTCATGAGCGACCCTGAAGGCCTCCCGACTGGTCTGTATAAAATCAGATTCCAGGGCTTCCTTGGGGGCAAAAGCAATCGAATGAAGCAATAGGTCCAGTTTGTCATGACGCTCCCTGATCGCGTCAAAGGCTCGATCAATCTCCTCATCCGAGCTCACATCGCAGGGAACCATAAGGGTATCCTCACCAAAGGTGCCAGCGAGCTGCTCGACGTTACCCTTGAGCCGATCACCCTGATAGGTAAAGACAAGTTCGGCTCCAGCTTCATGCCATGCTTGAGCAATGGCCCAGGCGATTGATCGCTTGTTGGCTACCCCAGCCACCAATCCTACTTTTCCTTCCAATGGTTTCATATCTTGTTTGGAATGATGACTGGTAGCCGAAGCCCAAGTCAACCCAAAGCCAAGCCAAGCTCCAGAACCCATATAAGGGTTTGGCTGATGAGCCGCAGGAGGCCTACTGGACAATCCTGACAATGCGTTCGGCTCGATGCCACTGACCATTCACGTCGGTAGCCCTGACATGGAGCACCTGTATCCCAGGATCTACTCCAAGCGGCAAGTTACCCTTCCAAAGATGCTTGGAATCCTTGGGGGCAGAGACCCTGCGATAGGGTGCGGGTGGGCTTTCAGATTCTGTCTCGTAGAGCGCCACCAGGGCAGGATCAGGTTCCTCTGAACGACTCAGGTCATTCCAAGGCGCACTCTCCGACCAACGAACTTGGACGATGGAATCCTCCCATCCATTGAAGACATTCACATAAACCATGGTCTGCTCAAGCTGCTCCGCAGCCACCGTATCAGGAGCAAATACTGACATTTGAAAGGAATCTGGGTAGCCGGCTGCTTTGAAGTGGATCTCTGGAGGCTGGTGCGCACCAAAACGAATGAGGGTGTAGCCATTGGGAGCCCCATCCTGCATGGTGGTGTGGGGGATGCCACGAGGATCAGGTAGCCCACTCCACCAGCTGCCACTCACCGTCACATTGATCAAATGATGGTGAGGTTTTGCCCCCAACCAACCATCCTCGCGAGTAATTTTTTCATGAGCTTGCCAATGGGTGTGCCCAGAAATGGAAAAGGTGTAGGGGCGCTGTTCAATCAAGCGATAGAGATCTTCTCGGTTGGCAATACCAGTCAAGGGAATATGCATCATGAGGACAACCAGGCGATCCTGAGGAACCCCATCAAGATCTTGACGGATAAAGTCCAATTGCTGCTGGTCCAAGCCTCCGGTATAGCTCCCAGTGCCTTGGGGTGCCTTGCCTCCCCAAATCACATTATCCAATGCGATGAAGTGTACAGGGCCATAGTCAAAGGCGTAATAGTTTGGACCATAAATGCGGGTAAAGGTTTCATCTGAATCACGATCGGAAGCCGCATCCAGATTCATATCATGATTGCCAATCACATTGAACCAAGGAATACCAATGAGTGCGATGGTGGCATTGAGCGGTTCCAGTATCCCGAGATCATCAAAGACAATGTCACCCAGGGTGACGCCAAAGCGAGCTGTAGTCGTCAGGAGCTCTTCCACCACATCATGCCCGATATATTGGACCTCCTGCATATCCCTGGGTTGCGGATCACCAAAAAAAACTGCCTCAAACCGATCCGGTTCAGGTGAAGGATGCAAGGCAAAGTCAATCGAGCTTGGCAGGGGCCCCGTTGCTGCGACTCCAGGAAACTCCGAGGCAGGAGAACCTTGGGGCTTATACGTGTAGTAAAACTGAGGGAGCTGATGCTCATTAACAGGTGTTTGCCAGTGAGCAGGTTTGAGCACAAAAAAGGTCATGCCCTCCTCAGCCGGGAGGCTCCACATACCCTGCGCATCGGTGGAAGTAATGGTTTGCTGATTAGAAACTCTCACCCCTTCCAACCCTGGTTCCATGGCATCGCGGACCCCATTTCGATTGAGATCGTGGAATACCACTCCTTTTGCGATGGATTCGGCCTTGAGGGTTGAGATAGCCATGAGAGCTGGCATCAGGAAAAGGCACAGCAGGACAAGAGGTTGAATCGAGACAATAACCAATACGCGGGACATGGACAGACTTTAAGGTGCTGGAAACGCATTGACACGTCAAAATTCGTGACGCGCAACGACAGTGGCTTCAAGCAATCCCATTGGCCTGGGGCAGGCAGGAGCGTGTGGCCTATCCAAGCCCTCAGACCTCCGAAGAGGTGTCCGGATTCCTGATTTCATGCTCCAGTGCCTCCGGAAGGGCTGGAAGGCTGGCTCGAGTATAAGCAGCTGGCTGCAAGTAGATGGGTTCAAGCACAGGGCCGGGCTGAAGCCCATCTGGAAATTCAATGGCCTCCTCAATCATCAGCGATGCTTCCGGCACGACCTCAACCAATCGTTCCGAGCTCACACCCAGTGCCGCCATGTTGCCAGCCAGCGCTGGGGTGGCTACCATATAACCGCTGGAGCATTGGGCAAGGATGGCCTGCGGAGGCATCACCTTGATCTGTTCAATTGGCCTCAGGTAGCCGCTTGCCTCCAAACGATAGGACATCTGGGCGATACCTGCCCGCTGCGCATCCATCAAGACATGCATCAGATCACCTCCCGTCTGCTTCACACCTGCTCGAGCCATGACCAAAGCACTGCTCACCCCGCCCAAATGGCAGCCGTGAGCAAGATGCCATCCATAAGCAGCTGCCAGGGCATGACGCACCCCTGCGTGAGAACCGGGTCCCAGACCGACCAGAACCTGGTCGAGCTGATTGGCGTTGTAGCCCCCTTCCTGCAACCATTGACCTAACATGGCCAGGGCAGCCGCATCCTCCAACCCATCAAGCATACCACTTGCCAGACAGCTCAGCTCCCCTGCCTCATTGATCGTGCCAAGAGCCATGCTTCGCTGAAATTGCGACCATTCAATGCCTAAAATCAACATAACTGATGGTCCTTTCTTCTCCCTGGCAGCCACTCAGATGAACCCAACGGAATGGGCTGGCCATAGGTGCTTGTGCTGGCAAGGAATCCCCAAAAGGGCCCAGCCAGCGGTCGATCCACTCGACCACCACCCTACCTTTAGCTGATCCAGTGAGGTAATCAGCAAGGCCGGCCTGCCATATGGCCTCGGGCCCATCGAGTCGGTAAAGATCCAGGTGGTGAACCACCTTTCCGTTGGCCTGGTATTCATGAATCAACGAATAAGTTGGCGACACAACTCGACCGGTGACGCCCCATCCATGACAGATACCTTGGATCAGACGAGTCTTGCCAACACCTAAATCGCCCGAAAAACCTAGGGTCCAGGCATGATCCAGCTCAAGGGCCCACTGCTTGCCAAGCTCGAAGGTCTGATCAGGATGCGTTGAAATGGTCGTATCCATCGAGGGTAAGGGGACGAAGACCCTGGTCATCCCTGAGCATGAGCCTGGGCTGCTCCATGATCCTACCAATGCAACTCAGTGGGGTCTCGGGGAAGGCCTCTTTCCAGGCATCTTTAAGGCGAACAGCCTCCGAGGGATCCACCGTGAAGAGCAACTCAAAATCTTCTCCATCACTTAAGGCAGCAGCCAGAGCAGGAAGAGGGGACTCACCAGATTGGGCTCGTTGTTTTGCCGACCTGCTGATGGGAATGAAGGAAGTCCATAACTCGGCCCCCACTTCACTCGCTTCGCAGAGATGCCTTAGGTCTCCAGCAAGGCCATCAGAAAGGTCAATCATGGCATGAATCTCGAACTGCTTGACTAGCCACCTGGACTCTCTGATGCGCGGTTCAAAGTTCAGGTGCTTACCGGCGATGGAACCACCTAAATCCCCGGTAACAAAAATAGCATCCCTCACACGGGCTCCGCTTCGGAGGATAGCCTTGCCTGGTTGCACATGACCCGTCATGGCAAGGGAGCAAAAAAATGGCCCAGGTGTCTGAATGGTTTCACCTCCGACGATGGCTAATTCATGATGCTTGGCGACATCCCTTAGACCTTCATAAAAACCATCTAGCCACGCCGGATCCAAATCCTTCGGCACACCAATGGTTACCAACACGCTGCCAGGCTCACCTCCCATGGCAGCCACATCGCTTAAAAGTCGGCTGATTGCCTTGCGCCCAACCATGACCGCAGGATCATCCCTTAAAAAATGAACCCCCTCAGCCATGGCATCGGTCTTAAGCAACCATTCCTGCTCGGGGCCAGCCTTGACGATGGCACAATCATCACCGACACCCAGGATCGTGTCCTGGCGTCGAGGCAAGCCTTGGGTAAGGGACTTAATCAGTTCTACCTCTCGATTCATACCTTGTTCTCTCAATCCAAGGAGGGCACCCATAGCAGGAGCCCAAGATTGATCAAATTAAAAAAAGTGTGCGCAAAAATAGGAACCCAGAGGTTGCGACTTTTCTCGTAGGAGAGGGCCAGCAACAAGGCGAGCGCGCTTAAGGGAAGCAAACCGATTTCGTGGAAATGAACCAGACCAAAGAGTAGCGAGCTCAAAATCAAGGCGAGCGGCCTTGTCAGATACTGCAGCAAAACGGTGTAAAGCACGCCGCGAAAGAGTAATTCTTCCACCAGGGGAGCCATCAGCAAAGCCGTAAAGCAAATCAGGGCTCGTTGCCCTAGACCCTGATTTTGAACGAAGAGCTCCACAATAGCCTGCTCGGAACTTTCTCTTCCCAGCAATTCAAAAATTTGATGCACCACCATTCCCAATAGGCATGAGACCACGAAGCCAAATGAGGCTACCTTAAAAGCTTGAAACAGGATTTTGCCAGGAGCAACGAACTGAAAGCCAAAGACCTGATCCCAGGTCAGTCCATGGTCTCGCACAAGCAGCCAGGTCGCCCCAAGCATACCCAATTGAAGAAATATCAAATTGCTAAGCAAGAGGCTGGTGCTGGAATCAATGCCCACACCAGCTGCTTCAGCCCGCTGGAACCAGTATAGGCTCACGCCACTCATGCCAAAGCACATCAGCAGGAAGGCAAGGTATTTGATCAGCAACTCCGGGCGCCATGAACCAACCATTTTCACGTAGGGGTATCCTACAGCATCAAGCAAGCCGCAACCCAAGTAAAATCCACCCATCGAGAGGCTGAAAGCAGCCGGCGCTCAGTCACATGCTTGCCTAGCCTGCCTTCTTGGAATAAGATAACCCCTAATTGGAGCTTCTCAGTGCCTTCTGTTCACTGCATTTCTCAAAACTCGAATGAATACCAGCAAATTACAAAAGCTCATCGGTTTGCCCGCAACCGGTGATGTCTACCCAAGTCAGCACTTGGTAGAATATATCAACTTAAAATTGGCCGCCTTAGGTTGCCCGACTGCCGACATAGAATCAGATTCTCCATTTCGGGATGTCGCTGAGTCACTCATTGCCAATCATCGAGAACAGAAGCGATTACTGGCCAATTACCTCTGCCCTGCTGACTGGCGTATCCAACAATGGCTGGACACCTTTCTCCAGGACACTGGAGACATCCCTCGACTCCCATCAAGAACTTTTGTCCTCGATCGCCACGGAGTCGCGCGCAATTTATCTCTCCCAGCCAAGGGAGATGAATTCAAATCCGACATCATCCATTCCTACCGCATCCATCAAGGCGTCCTACACAATCCAGTCAATGATCGGCGCACAACCCAAGGCGTCTTTCATATCGCCGATGCGGGTCTTCCAGTCCCAGCAGACAAGATTGCGGCGCCCAGGCGCACTTTCAACCGGATGCTGCGCCATGCGCTCAATCCGCCGGCCGAACTGATGCAATTACCCTTCACCAGTGAACAAGAAGAAAAGGCACAGTGCTTTGTATCCCTGCTGCTCCGACCTTTGGTCATCCCAGAAGTCCCCGGAGTCATGAAGGAGAAGCGCAGCGAGATCCGTTTTTTTGCCCCGGGAAATTTGGTCAGCAACTTGGACTTCGTCGAGAGCATCTTCGGTAATGGGGGGGATCCAAATTTACCAGAGAATGATGCCGGGTTGGATACCGATCACTGGACAGGTCACACCGGCTGCGTCATCCTCGCACCCCACCTGACAAAAATCACCAAGAAGGAAGCCGGTTTACCCCATCATGATGAGGCAACGCCTAGGCAGCGGGAGCAAGGCATGTGTTGGGAAGACCCCAAGGAACTTTACAATGGAGGCACGGCATTCAAGCTCTGCGCACGGGATGACCAGGGGGTGATGGTCACCATCATTGCCGATAATTATTTCGGCTATTGCAAGAAGGAGGTCAAGACGCAGATCAGTTTCTCGGCCAATCTGTTTGGTTTGGCCGAAGAGGAGCATGCTGGAGGAGCTTTGGTCTACCCGAGCTATGACCTGGGCGAGGAGTTCAGCGGGCATCTGCACGTCAAGCGACTGGGGCACAGCTTTGAGGAGATGCTAGACCAGTTCGAAGATATCATGGACTTGCAGCCTGAAGGCTATGCCATCGACAAGCGATTCTCGGATATCATCTATGTCTCGGAGGATGTGCATTTCGACCTCCATAGCCAACGAGTCAGCTGGCCCTGGAAAGGTCGCACCGAGTCCATCAAGTTACTTCAAGGGAAAACCTATGTCAGACCCTCCGGCTACAAAGTACATCTGGAAAAGCCGCCCGGGAACCGATCCTGGCGTCTGATTGGCACGGTGGCTGAGGGACTGATTTGCCATAAACCCTGCACCGTTTCAGGGGGAGGCAAATCGGAAATCTCCAAACCGGTAACAGACGCCATCATCCAGGGACCGGTCATCGTCGCTAATATCAAGGAAGACCTCGAACAAGTCGAAGCGATTCTGAATCGAGATTTTTCCAATCGATTCCGCGACACATCTCGGGTCGATCAGCGTGGCATTCTCAGCCACGAACGCTCGTTGGGATCTGTCATCAAACTGCTCACCCCATCCAGTAAAGATTACACCGACTCATACAATGAATGGCTGGAAAGCATACCCCAGTATGTGAAGGAGCTGGTATTTGTCCTGAAGCGTTATTATCGCACCGAATGGGGCGAACAATGGAAAGATCATTTTTCTGTTGATTTGATCAATGGTAAACCTGGCAACGAACTGAAGCTGGATAATCGCAAACTAATCACAAATTACATGCGAGTAGGCTTTCAGGACGACGGGCTCTGGCGTACTTTCGGGCTTCGAAAAGATTTCCACCCAGCATCCAAACAATCCCTGGAAGATGATATCACCGCCAGTGTCGTGATCCCCCTTTCAAAACTCCAGGGGCTGGATGCTAGGGCTCAATCAGTCAAATTCATCCAGAACTGCGAATATCGTTTTTTCCAGCGACCTGATGATGCAATCATTCGAGGTTACGACAAGCAGGCTGAAGCCGACCTTGCAGGACCAGGCAACTTCATTTCCAACTTCGAACCGCTCACCCAAAGCGATGCCACGGAGATCGTGGAAGATGCCATTGGGTTTTACCAGTACACGCCGTGCATGCAGGACCTGATCAGCAAAGCTGCCAAATCAGAAAGCCCTGGGTTCTTTGTGAGCAGCTCTCATCCGCGCATCGTGGACGGCGCTCCCACTAAGAATCCGCGTTATCTACAAGTTCGCCCTGATCTACTTGACCAACGGGCAGTCTACCTGGAGGAAATCGCAACCCGATTGCACCGTAAAGTCCCCATGAATCAACCGCTTCATCGGGTTGTTAAGGCGGTGGTCCCCGGCAGACGTAATAACCCCGCTGACAAGCAAGCTGCCATACGCCCGCTGGCTGTTTATAATCCGGTTCACTACATGGATCTTCCGGAGCTGTTCATGGAATACATCTGCAGCATGACAGGCAAATCTCCTTCTACCACAGGCGCAGGGTCCGAGGGGGCATTAACTAAGGGACCATTCAACGCTCTCCCTCCCATCATTGACCTAAACAATGCTCTGGTTTCCATGATCCTGACTGGCCACGACGGGTTTGTCACCGCTGCAGGGTATATTGGGCCAAAGGTCAAGGTAGCCCATGACGTCAGCATGCTCATTCCTGAGGTATGGTGCCGCATGAGTGATGAAGAACGTTCCTCAGCCTATCTCATCAGCCATGGCTATCTTGAGCGATGCGAGGACCTTGAATATGAAGGAAAACAACTTCCCTTCAGCCGGCTTGGTTATCGTATCAATCGAAAGTTCGTTCGGGATTTCTTTGGCAGGGTATTCAACCACCCACATGCTGTATTCACCGAGGAAATGATCGAGCCGGAAAAGCAAGATTGGGATGCCTTCGTGGAAGGACTGGATAACATCGTGGCGACTCAAGTAAGAGTTGCCAGCCTCTACATGGAGGATCGCAGCATCGAGGCTGCTTGCCCTCCGCTCAAGGCGCTTTTGCAAATCATGCTCGATGGGCAATGGCAGGGCAAAACCCTCTCCGACCCAGAGGTAAGGGATCTGTTCAAATTAGAGAACATGCTTGAAAGCAAGTGGTATCAGGAGCGACTCGAGGCCAAACAAGCTCTGGATGTCAACCTGTGGAAAAAGCATGCGCAATATCTGGAGACTTTCCTGTCCAGGAGTGGGTATCAGGATGAGGCGGTTCGCCTGAATATTGAAGGCAGGCTGGAGGAGGCCCGAGCCTCCATGAAGGCGGCCAGCCAGAGCACCTACCTTGAGGAGCTCAAGGGGACCCTGGGCACCCAACCTCTGGAAGTACTCAAGAGCCATTTAACCCAATAGCCGTTTTCCTTGCCAAGGGAATGCCTCTGCACCAGCTCAATCCTCAGCAGGCTCAGGCCGTGCGGTGTACGCATGGCCCCGTATTAATCCTTGCAGGAGCTGGCACGGGCAAGACTCGGGTGATCACCGAGCGCATCGTTCACCTCATGGAAAGAGGGGTTGCTCCCCACCATATCCTGGCAGTTACCTTCACCAATAAGGCTGCCAGGGAAATGGGTGCCCGGGTTCGGGGCCTGATGAAAAAAGGAGCCCTCAACCGGTCGCCGGAATCTCAGGAATCAAAGCCCCTGATAGGCACTTTTCACTCCTTCTGTGTGCGAGTGTTGCGGCAGTATATTGATCGACTGGGCTACCGTAAGCATTTTGTGATCTATGATACCTCCGACCAAGTGGGGATCATCCGAAGGCTCACCAGTGACTGGAATAAAAGTCAGATTACAGTCAAGCCAGCAGAGTGGCTCTCATTAATCAGCCGAATCAAGAATACCGCATCAGCTGAACAGCTTGGCATGGAGGCCAGCACTCAGAAACTGGCTGGACGACTTATGGAGCGTTACCAGGCAGCCCTCAAGGCATGTAATGCCGTCGATTTTGATGATCTGATCCTGCTAGTCCTTGAACTATTTGAAAAGCATCCAGCGGTGCTGGATGCTTGCCGTCAGCAGTATCGCTACCTCATGGTCGATGAATATCAGGATACCAACGGTCAGCAATTCCGTCTGCTCAAGGCGCTGGCTGGTGAGCACCAAAATCTTTGTGTGGTTGGCGATGATGATCAGAGTATCTACGGCTGGCGAGGCGCTGAGATCGCAAACTTGCTCAATCTGGAAGAGCACTTTCCGGCCATACAGATCATCAAGTTGGAGCAAAATTACCGATCCACCAACATCATCCTCAACGCAGCTAATGCCCTCATTCGCCATAACCCCCTGAGGAAAGACAAGACCCTATGGTCAGAGAAAGGCACCGGAGATCTCATTCGCCTGATGGAGTTCGCAAGCGATGAGGCTGAGGCAACGGCGGTTGTCGAGGAAATCGAGGTGCAGCGGATGAGTGGACGCATCCCATGGAAGGATCAGGCAATTCTTTTCAGAACCAACCTGCAGTCAAGGCCACTGGAAACAGCTCTGCGCCAGGCAAGGGTCTCTTACCGTCTAGTGGGTGGGCAGAGTTACTTTGATCGGCGAGAGATCAAGGATGTCTTGGCCTTCCTCAAGGTATTGATCAACCCAGACGATGATATCAGCCTGCTCCGAATTGCCAATGTGCCGCCTCGTGGTCTGAGCAGCAAGACGATGCAAAACCTGCTGGCACTGAGCGAGGCCCGCAGCA
>JALRAZ010000351.1 GCA_023257935.1 Verrucomicrobiota bacterium | reverse complement strand
GATGCGACGCGTACCTGGTTGACCGGGGCCAAGCACGGCCCCTCAGACAAGAATTCCATTTCGGTGGATCAATGGATGGCCCAGCTCACGGGTCCATCGACACGCTTTCCTTCCCTGGAGATCAGCAATCAGGGGCAACCCATTGCTGTCAGTGCCGATGGTATTGCTCTTCCAGCCCAGGCCAGCCCTTCGGTGGTGTTCAAGGATCTGTTTGCCGAACCGTCGGGTGGGGTGGAAAGGCAACGTCGTGATCTTCAGCGCAAGCAAAGCGTCATGGATCTGGTTTGGGGTGATGCCAAGTCTCTCTCCCGTGCCCTGGATGGCACGGACCGCGATCGACTCGATCAATACCTGACCTCTGTGCGGGAAGTGGAGCTGCGCACCGAGCGTGCTGAAGCATGGTTGGACACGCCGCGACCTGAAGTGCCCCAAGACCTGGCGGCCAGGCTGGATCGGGATATTCAGCTCGAGCGCCTGGGAGAATACCTGCGTACGATGTATGACATCATTGCCTTGGCATTTCAGACCGATGTCACCCGAGTCGTCTCCTTTAACACAGGCAATGAAGGAACCGGCCCGTCCATTCCCGAAATTGGCATCACTCGTGATCGACACTCCCTCTCGCACCATAATGGAGATCGCGATTTACTGCAGGAACTGACTCGAAGTGACACCTTCAATATCACCCAGCTGGCCTATTTTCTGAATCGGCTTTCTCAGAGCATGGATGGAGAAGCACCGCTCATCGATTCAACCATGACCCTTTATGGTAGTGGGCTTTCCTATGGCAACAGCCATGGAACCACCAGCCTGCCGCTGCTGTTGGCTGGAGGGAAGGGCCTGGGGCTCAAACATGGCAGCCACATTGACTTCAATCGAAAGATTGAGTCCTTCAAAGGTTACAAGGACGGGATCAGTCACTACCACAAACCCGTCAATGACAAGGCCCACTTCAGCAATCTGCTTCTGACCATGGGCCAGCGCATGGGCCTTGAGGCAGAGTCCTTTGCCGACTCCAATGGGGTGGTTTCCGAAGTGTTGCTCTCCTAGCCCCTGCATGATGAAAGGATCACTACGAGGTTGCCTGAGCTGGATGACGCTGTGGGTCATGGCAAGCGGATGGTCTTGCCCGGCTCAGTCTCCAGAGGCGTGGCCTCAGGACGATCCGATTCGGGATCATGTTCCGGTTCTGGGAGTCTTTCCCCCGGAGGGTGCTGGGATCCACTTCCATGGGGACCTGATGGTCATCGATCCGATGAACCGTCGCGGAGGCCTTCGAAAGGGAGATGGCACCACACAGCCCCCGAGGCACTACTTCGCCATGCTTCCCTATGGCATGGTCCACTATCATGGGGCACCAGCTGATCTCCGGGACATCCCCATCGGTACCCATATGCATGGGCGCTTTCTGTTGCCTCTTCAGGGAGAAGAGGAGACCATCCCCAGGCCCGCAGAAGATCAACTCAAACGCCATCCCCAGGGAGCCTACAACCATGCCATCCTGCTCGAGGATGATGTGAGCTTTTACCAGCGCCACGGGCGGAGCTGGAAAATTCTTGGCACCGAGCAGGGAGGGGGGCCCGCCCCTCGTCTGAAACTTTCGGTGGAGCCGGTGGGGCCGCCGGTGGAAGGAGGGATCAACAAGGCGGCCCTCTTCGATATCGACGAGGCCACCCGCATCTGGAAAAACCGCCAGTTGGTGGGGATGGATGAGATCCAAGCCGGTCTGGAGGTACAGGTCAATCTGACCTGGGGCCCTTTTGAAAGTCTGGCAACCACGGACATCTGGCTGGATCAAGAAAGCTTGGAGGCTTTCAGGGAGATCCAGCGGCAGCGTCACCTGCGTCTGATTCGTTCGCGCTTTTTACCCGGCTGGGTCAACGAAGTGACCAACCACGACACGGGCGGAGGCGAGATGTCCGTGACACTCTTCGGTGGCATGGATCCCTTGCTCTACAAGGAAATCAAGCAGGCCGAAAACCCGAAAATATCCGATGCCCACGTGACCTTGCGCACTTGGCGGTATCACCAGGAATTTGCCGTGCCTTCGCAGCGGACCCATTGGCAGGAGAACGAAGACCCGCCTCTGGGAAGCAGTGGCATCGAACTCAAGGTAACCTTGCCCCAGATGCTCGATGGCTTTCGTCCGGGCCAGGTGGTTCGGCTCAAGGGCCATTGGACGTATGTGCTGTTGCCCTTCGACGAGTGGTTGATGGAACCCGAGGATTTTGAACAGGCCTCCCGGATGAGACTCCCATGAAGCATCGTTGGTGGATCTTGAATTTAAGCAAGCGACAGCCTGGCTGGTGGCGGGACTCAGGATGCGTCCTTGAGTGGATGTGCTTCTTCCTGGTCTCTTGTCTGATGGCTGCGAGTCTGAAGGCAGATTTGAGTCCAAAGTCTGTGGC
>JALRAZ010000319.1 GCA_023257935.1 Verrucomicrobiota bacterium | reverse complement strand
CTGCCCTTGAAAAAGCAGGGAAGGCAGATCAAATCAAGATTGTCGGGTTTGATGGACAACCCGAGGGCAAGCAAGCGATCAAGGACGGCAAGATCTTCGCCGATCCCATTCAGTTCCCCGATCGCATGGGCATTGAAGTCGTCCGATCTATCGTGGCTCATTCCAAGGGCGAAGAGGTGCCAGCCGAGCAACTGATTCCAACCAGTCTGTATCGCCAGGCCGACGCTATGAATGACCCTTCCCTGATGCCAACCCAACCCTAACCCTGGCATAGAGTTCCTTTCCTTGCCATGAGCAAAGCATCCCAGGATTTTCTCCCCTGCCTCGTGGGCTCCATGTCAGTGGGTGCGGCGGGTAATCCCACCGTGGCCATGATCGAGGCAGCCTTTGCCCACCACAAACTCCATTATCGATATATCAACATGGAGGTCAGCCCTGATGATCTGGAAAGCGCGGTATCGGGGGCTGCGGCCATGGGATTTACCGGATTTAATTGCAGTCTCCCGCACAAGGTCAAAGTCATCGATTACCTTGATGGACTGGGAGAATCAGCTCGGATCATGGGGGCCGTCAACTGCGTGGTCCGCAGGGATGCCCAATGGATAGGAGAAAATACGGATGGAAAAGGCTTCCTGGCCTCGCTCAGAGAGGTCATTCAGCCCAGCGGATGTTCGGTAACCATCCTGGGAGCCGGTGGAGCTGCTCGGGCCATCGCCGTGGAGCTGGCGCTGGCGGGAGTTGCTCAGATCACCCTTGTCAATCGTGATCGAGAGCGAGGGCAATCTCTTAGCACGCTGCTACAACAATCACTTAAGGTAGCGGCTCATTTCGAACCTTGGCAACCCGAACACCCTATCTCGGAGGAAGCGACTATTCTGGTCAATGCCACTTCAGTCGGCCTGTATGATAGCCAGGCTAAGCTGGATGTCGATCTGAAGACATTACGATCGGATCTGGTGGTTGCTGATGTGATTTTCAATCCCCCTCAGACCCAACTACTGCGTGAAGCCGCCAAGCGAGGCTGTCGTACGATCGACGGGCTCGGCATGATTGTTCAGCAAGGTGTCACTTGCATCGAATACTGGACAGGGTGTCAGGCAGATCCGGTCATCATGCGCCAGGCCGTTGAACAGGCACTGGGTTTAACCCCACCCCATACCTCTTAATATGAAATACTACACCGCTCTCCTGCTGCTGGCCCTGGGATCCCTGGATACCCAAGGAGCCGAACCTTATCGAATCACTCTGACCAGCACGACAAAGAATCTGCACTTGGAGCACTGGTCCCTGAGTGGTTCGGAAATCACCCCGGACAGCCCTAATTGGTCCATCACCAAACAAACCCTCCATGGAGGCAAGCAAGAAGGGGTGGACCTGATCACAGTCGACAACGGTCTGATGACTTTCTCCATCATCCCAACCCGCGGCATGGGCATCCTGCGTGCGGGGACTGAAGAGGTGAGCCTGGGATGGGACTCACCCGTCAAGGAGGTCGTTCACCCACAATTCATCAGGCTTGAAGATCGAGGCGGTCTAGGGTGGCTGGAGGGCTTCAATGAGTGGATGGTACGCTGTGGGCTCGAGAGCAACGGCCACCCGGGGACCGATCGCTTCATCAACAATGTCGGTGAGGAAGCTACCATGGATCTGACCCTTCACGGTAAAATCGCTAATATCCCGGCCAGCGAAGTGGAAGTGATCATTGATCGACAGGCACCCTACCGCATACGCATCCGCGGCCGAGTTGATGAGCGCATGTTCTATGGTCCCAAGCTTGAACTGATGACCGAAATCTCCACCACCCCAGAATCCGCAAGCCTGCGCATTCAAGATACCATCACCAATCGCGGCGATGATCCTCAAGAGTTTCAAATTCTCTATCATGCCAACTACGGCCCTCCCCTACTGGAACAGGGGGCTCGGTTTCTAGCCCCCGTCTCCCAGGTCTTACCCTTCAATGACC
The DNA here is from genome assembly GCA_023257935.1 of Verrucomicrobiota bacterium. Classification (GTDB taxonomy): domain Bacteria; phylum Verrucomicrobiota; class Verrucomicrobiia; order Limisphaerales; family AAA164-E04; genus UBA7971. Next base: position 15,368 of record JALRAZ010000319.1, on the reverse strand, counting down.
ATGCTGCGGCGGCGATCGATACCTACGCCCAGTATGCCGGGCCCACAGTTGGATTCACCGAACAGGTCTATTGCATCACACCCCTGGCCGGGCGAGATGGTAGGACGCTTATCGGGCTGGTTAATCGAGCAGGCAACAAGGGTGTCTCCATGCGTTATGCCACAAGCCAGCTCCCATACCTCACACTCTGGAAAAACACGCCATCATTGGGAGAGGGTTACGTCACAGGACTCGAACCAGGCACCAACTTCCCCAACAACCGAAGGATTGAGAGAAAACTGGGGCGAGTGCCCACCTTGGCAGCCGGAGAACAGCATCATGCCAGCCTGGAAATCACAATCCTCAGCAACCACCATGAGGTGCGTGGCCTGGAAGAGGAAGTCAGCGCGCTCCAGCGACAACAGCCCCCGGTCCTAATCAGAAAGCCCGAAGCCAAGGACTGAGTAAGGCATGCCGATGCCAGCCAGTCAACGACCCAAGGGCTGCGATTTATCTGAAATGATCTCACCTCTCCTTGAAATGCGCGGCATCGGCAAAAGCTTTGCCGGAATCCAAGCCCTTAAAGGGGTTGACCTGGTCCTGCAGGAAGGCGAAGTCCTGGCCTTGATGGGAGAAAACGGTGCTGGCAAAAGCACCCTCATGAAAATACTGGGGGGCGCCCACTTGCCAGATGAGGGGGAGTTAAAGCTCCGAGGGAATCGAATTCTGGTGGACTCACCCCAGAAGGCCCGATCTCTGGGGATCGCCATGATTTACCAGGAATTCAACCTTATTCCTGCGCTTTCGGCTGCAGAAAACGTCTTCCTCGGTCAGGAGATTATCCAGCATGGGCTCATCCAGCATGAAGCACAGGAATCTCGCACTGCAGACTTACTCAAGGAGCTTGGCATGCCTTTTGATCCACGCACGCCGTGTCAACGACTCTCCATTGCTCAACAACAATCGGTGGAGATCGCTCGAGCTCTGAGTCAAGAGGCCCAGATCTTGGTGATGGATGAGCCCTCTGCTGTGCTAACGCCTCCAGAGGTCAAACGTCTATTTGCCATCATTAACCAATGCCGAAAACGAGGTCTTGGCCTGATTTACATAGGCCATCGACTCGACGAAATCTTTGAAATAGCTGATCGAGTCATGGTGCTTAGAGATGGGCAACCAGCAGGGTCCTTTCCCATCGATCAGTGCAAACGCCACGAGCTCATCCACTGCATGGTCGGTCGGCCAATGGACCAGGAATATCCCAAGCGCAAAGGCCATCCTGGGCCAGTTCGCCTGAAGGTATCTGAACTGAGGCGAGGCAAGGCGGTGCAAGGGGTTTGTTTTGAGGCTCGCGGTGGTGAAATCCTTGGTCTGGCTGGCCTAGTGGGCGCCGGACGCACCGAGCTAGCTAGGCTGATCTTTGGAGCTGATCGGAGTGAAGCGGGCACAATCCAACTCGATGGACGCACCCTCTCCTTGCGTTCCCCAGCCGAAGCGATTGCTGCAGGCATCGGTTTTCTGAGTGAAGATCGAAAACTGCAGGGGCTCATCACCCAGCACTCAATTTGTAGTAACTTTGGACTTCCCAACCTGAATCAATTCACACGTGCTGGGCTATTGAACCTGGGCCAGGAGGAGGCATCCTTTAACCAATACGCTGAAACCATGCAACTCAAACGACATGGACCCAAGCAGCGTGCCTCGCATCTCAGTGGTGGCAACCAGCAAAAACTAGTCATTGCCAAATGGTTGGCAAGGCGATGTGAGGTCCTCATCTTTGACGAACCGACCAGGGGCATTGATGTCGGCGCCAAATATGAAATTTATCAACTCATGCATGCCCTGGCTGATGAGGGTAAGGTGATCCTCATGATCAGTTCGGAACTCCCCGAAATGCTTGGTATGGCCGATCGCATCCTGGTCATGCACCAGGGTCGCCTGACTGGCGAAATCACTCACCCAGCATCCAGCAATCAACAAGCTATCATGGAAATGGCCGTGGCATGAAAGAGACCTCACTGGCTAGAATGTCGAACCTACTGCATGCCTTAGGCGATTATGGCATGGTGGTGATGCTCTTGCTGCTGGGCCTTTTTTTTAGCCTGGTCACCCTGACTGAGCAGCAACCCACCCCAGAGGTTGGGGCCAGAGAGCTGGCACAGCGGATCAAGGCAAACCACAATACCGATTCAGTTGTCTGGATTGTGATACGTGAGCTGGCAACTGACAGGGCATTTGCTGAATCGTTGCAGCAAGAACTCAATGAATCAGGTCATAAGCAAATCGTTCAGGTCACTGGCTTACCTCGAGATGCGAGACAGGAACTGGAAGCATGGCAACAGCGAGGCGATCACATCGACATCATCGCTGGCAATGAAATCACATCCAACTGGTTGGTGTTTTCCAATCTGGAAGAGACCTTTCCTGGCATTGGGTCTCCTCAAATCTATCGACCTACGTCCTATCGTTGGCCTAATTTTCTTAAGCAAGACAACCTCTTGAACATCACCAATCAAATTGCCGTGATCGCCATCATTGCAATCGGGATGACTGTGGTGATTATTTCCGGGGGCATTGATCTTTCAGTTGGGAGTTTGATCGCCTTTTCTGCTGTACTAACCTGCCTGCTGATCCGCGATTGGGCTGGTTCTCTCCAAGCAGGTGTGGTCGCCATGGTTCTCTGCTCCCTGATCGCAATACTGGTCTCAGCAGCCATCGGCGGCATCACAGGTGGGCTCATTACCTTTTTCCGCCTACCTCCTTTCATTGTGACCCTTGGCATGATGCTGATGGCAAGCGGGAGTGCGTATTTGTTATCGGGTGGAGAATCAGTTTATCAAATCCCGGATGGTTTCGTCTGGCTTGGCAGAGGGGCTTCACTGCTGGGGATCCCCAACGCCGTCCTGATGATGGCCATACTTTATCTGATTGCGCATCTAGCGATGAAACGAACTCGATGGGGACGCTATCTCTATGCGGTAGGTGGGAATGATGAAGCCGCACGTCTGTCCGGCGTACCCATCAGGCGTGTCCAACTTTCTGCCTATATCCTTTCGGCAGCTTTGGCTGGCCTGGGTGGTATCATCATGGCCTCACAACTCAAGAGTGGGGCACCAACATACGGTCAAATGTATGAGCTGTATGTCATCGCCGCTGTGGTAGTAGGAGGCACGAGCCTTTCAGGAGGAGAGGGTAAGATTCTCGGCACCCTGATAGGAGCATTCATCATTGCCGTGATTCAAAATGGAATGAATCTGATGAATATCGAGAGTTACACGCAAAAGGTGATCCTTGGACTGGTCATCCTGCTCGCGGTACTACTCGACAGAATCAAACAGCATGGCTTTCGAGCCCACTAATCCCCGTCCCTACTCAAAGCGTTGTGGCAGCAGGAAGTGACTGAGGAAACACCTGGTAAAGTAGGAGGTAGATCAAAACCCCCGTGACCGAAACATACATCCAACAAGGCCAGGTCCAACGTGCCAATCGTTTGTGTTTTTCCCAATTTTGGCGGGCGGCATGGATGACAGTCAGCAAGACCATGGGCACAATGGCGATTGCGAGTACGAGATGCGAGGCAAGCAAAGCCAGATAATAGGGGCGGAACCAGGCCGGGTCCACAAAGCGAGTGTGCGCACTACCATGAACCCGCTGCATGCCCACGTGATAAATCACATAGCAAGTCAGGAAAAGAGTGGAGGTGATAAGGGCTGCAATCATGCAAGCACGATGCCGATTTTTGTCTCCTCGTTTGATGAAGATAAAACCAGCTAACAACAAACCTGCACTGCAGCTATTCAGGAGCGCATTGATTAAGGGAAGGTCCTTTAGTTCCATGGTGAAGATACTCCAGTTCAAGATGCCTCATCATGAAGCTGTCGCAAGTCCATGAGTGCGGCTTCGACCTCACCCTCCTCCAACAGTTCATAACTACCACGAATACGACCCAGTCCATCAATCAGCACAGTCAGTGTGCTGTGAAGAAAAATGTCATTGGGAGAATCTCGTTGAGTCTCATCCTTTTCCTGGAGCACCAAAAGCCACTCCTCAGTCGCCATGCGAATGATTTCCTCCTTGGATCCGGTTAGGAAGTGCCAGCTTGCTGTGTCCGCTTTGAACTTGCGAGCATACTGGCTGAGAACTTCTGGGGTATCAAATTCAGGATCCGTCGAGAGGGAAACCAAACTAGCATCAAGTGAGCCCGCTTGAATTCCTTCCTGGAGCTGACGCATGGTCTGGGTCATCCGGGCGCAAGGCCCTGGGCACCTGGTGAAGATAATGTTGGCAAACCACGGCTTACCGCGAAAAGTTTGCAGGTCGACACTTTGGCCCTCCTGATCAATCAGATCCATGGAGCCCAAGGTTTTCAGGACTGGTAAGTTAGGAGCACTTGTGGAGCGAGTCAGCAAGATAACCGCGTAAAGCGCAAACAAAGCTAAGAGGCCCAGTCCAGAAACGAGGAGCCTTCTGTAGGCACTGGCGCGTTGTTCAGCAAGGGACATGAACGCCGGCTTGGTTGGCAAATTGACTGTGGAGTAGAATCATTCGAATCCACCCACTGCAGCAGGCCCATCAGCCGGAGTGTTGAGAGCAAGCCAACTATCGTAATCTGACTGAGAGTCGATGTTGAGAAAACCCCCAGTCATGGCTGAATGACCATTGCCACAAAGCTGGGCGCAGTTGATCTGATAACGGCCTTCCTTGAGGGGCTTACACCAAACTGGGATACTTAGACCCGGGATAGCGTCCTGACACATGCGCAAGGCAATCACCTTGAAAGAGTGGATGACGTCGAGTGAGGAAACATGAAAAACAACTTCCTTTTCTACCGGCAGATGGATTTCATTGAGGGTGAAAATGTCGTCCTGACCATTAGGATCCTCCATATCGCGGCCAAACTTGTTGGTTTCATTCACCAGATCAAAGCGCTGCTTACCGAACATGTCATCCTGGCCAGGGTGCATGAAGTTCCAACCAAACTGCTGAGCCATCACCCTGATCTGGGTAGAATTTTCCGGACTGGGAACCGACTCCACAACCTTAGCCCACAGCGGGATGGCGAAGAAAACCAGAAGCACCACCTCGACTACGGCTACGGTGACTTCAAGATAGGTGGAAGCGTGAGTCCTCGCACCGTGGTAATCAGCTTTCTTGGGACGAGTCCAACCAAATTTGTAGAGTACTAACAAGTAGTAACCCGACCAGCCCACGAAAAGGGCCAGCATGAGATAATGGATGTAGCGGATGAAGTTGTCTAGATCAGCTGCTCGATCGGAAGCAGCCACCGGTAGATGAGACATCCAATCCAGGTTGAAGAGTCTGATGATTTCAGTAAGGGTGTCGATCATAGGTCAAATGTAAGTATTGATAATCCTTTAGTCAGAGGGAGTCGCCTTGTCGTTTTCTTGGGCTGCGCCCTGGGCAGCGGCCAAACGATTGGAGCGATAAATGATGTAGCCAAAAAATCCGGCAATGCCTAGTAGCACGCCGTATACAATGATCATCAGGGTCAAAATACCCCAATTCATCCCTTCGGCTAATTTGGAATCGGTCTGTCCGTAACAGGTGGCACAGGCCATCACTCGAGGCGATTGAATCACCATCCAAGCCAAGGCAAGCCATAGAAATGAACGTTTCAAATTCATAGGAAACTGACTCCCTTCAGCTTCCTAAGAAAGTAAACACCGTAGACTGGAATCAGAATGACTCCCCCAAACGACAGGATGGAATAGATTAATTGGAACTGATCACCCTCTTCCCCGGCCAAATACTGTTTCCCTGTCCACACCCCAAGGAAAAGACATAGGAGCGTTGTGCAGATGACAAATACCAGATGGAAAGCTTTGAGTGACATGATTGGAACTGTTCAGTGGGCTGCAGGTTCACTAGGTGCCGCCATGACCGCTGGCGTATCATTGGGAGCGACCGTGTAGTTTGGTTTATCCTCTGAGGCCCAGATCGTCAGCACCATGAGCCCCAAAAAGAAGAACCACGTAAATCCAAGGGTCATATAAATAGTCTTCTTTTCGGCGTTAAGATGCATGAAAATCAATGCCACACAAGATGCTTTGAATGTGGCAATGATGAGGGCGACGATGATGTTGGCTGTGGAAGAACCAAAGTCGACGAAACTAGCTAGCACGGTCACAATGGTGCCTACGATGAGCACACCAAAGACCATCATGTAACTTCGGATCGATTTTTTGATTTCTTCAGGACTGTGTCCACTCATGGCGAATAAATTGGATTTCGGAGTTAAGGTTCAATCAGAGCAGGTAAAGAATTGGGAATAGGAAAATCCAAACGAGGTCAACGAAGTGCCAGAAGAGGCCCGAAACCTCGATTCGATTAGCAAACTGTTCTGGATGGGTCTTCCACATCTTGCTTCCAGGGCCCCAGAAATAAGCGATCACTAGGGCACCCGCGATCACGTGGAGGGCATGCAAACCTGTCAGGGTAAAGTAAATCGCTAAGTAAGTGTTAGCCCATGGCCCCCAAGTGGTTCGTTTTTCAATGTCATCAAGCATGATCTTACGATCTTCGTGATGATGATCGCCACCCGCTTCATGAGCGTGATGTTCAGCCTCTTTGATAGCAACAGCACGTTCACGAATACCTTTTTCAGCCGGGTAAGAGACCGGATGGCTCAAAACAATGAATTCATCGGTCTCTTCGACCAGATGGCCGTCGACTCGCATCCCATCCTTCAAGATCACATCATGGTGAGTGAATTTGGATTTGTACTCAAAGGACTTGATCACCACGAACAACAAGGCGCAAATGACTGTAATCCCTTGGTAGAATTTAAATTTCTTGAAGTCGTTGAGCTTGAGTGAAGCCCAAGCCATGACAACCGTCACGCTGGAAAGAATGAGGACCAGAGTGTTGACAAAACCGGGCCCGACATCAAGTAACCCCGTTGGCCAATGGCCAGGCATTGCCCCCACGCGGAGAAGTATGTAGGCAGAGAAAAGCGCACCAAAGAGCATCACCTCCGAGGCCAGAAAAAGCCAGATGCCAACCTTGGCATTGTAAAGGCCAGTATCCGGACGATTAGTATCTGTGTAGGGAACTTCCATCGAATTGGGTTTCTAAGAGCGGTTCAGGCTTTTTGGTTTTGTGGGATATAGTCGGCCTTGGCGCCAGGCACACTGTATTCGTAAGGGCCGTTGACCACTTTGATGGGGCCTACGAAATTGCCATGAGGAGGAGGTGTTGGGGTCTGCCAATCCAAGGTTGTTGATTCCCAAGGATTATCAGATTCCACCTTCTTACCATTCTTGATGCTGTAGAAAAGATTGATGATGAATGGAATCTGGGAGATCCCAAGCGCATAGGCAGCTAGTGTGATGTTCACATTAAGCTGCAGGTAGCGGTCAGCCAGACCGCCGATGGCATCAGGGTTATTGGCAATGGAGTAACCGACCCCTCCATCAGCCATACGCCTGAGCATGCCCGCCATGCCTTGTGCAAACATGGGCTGAAAGGTCAGGTTCATGAAGACAAAGGAACACCAAAAGTGAACCCGTCCCCAGAATTCGCTCATGTAGCGCCCCGTCATCTTGGGATACCAGAAATAGATGCCCGCAATGAGGGCGAAGATCGTGCCTGGGGCCACCACATAATGAAAGTGCCCGATCACGTAGTAAGTATCGTGGAGAAGGATATCACTGTAGTTGAAACCCAGAGGAAGACCAGTCAGTCCACCGATACCGAACATGGGCAGAAAAGCCAAAGCGAAGAGCATCGGGGTGTTGAAGCGGATCCGACCTCCCCAGAGTGAAATAAACAAACATGTCAGGATGATCACCGAAGGAATCGAAATGATCATGGTGGTGGTCTGGAAGAAGGTGGAAATTTTCGTACCCATGCCAGTTAAATACATGTGATGGGCCCACACGATGAAGCTGAGGAAGCCGAGCACCAGAACGGAGTAAACAAGGGACTTGTAGCCCCAAAGCGGCTTGCGGGTGTTGTTCGCGATGATCTCGGAAACCACGCCCATCGCGGGAAGAATGAGTACGTAAACCTCGGGGTGCCCCAAAAACCAGAACAAGTGTTGGTAAAGCAATGGGCTGCCTCCACCACTGACATCACTCAGGGTTGAGATAGCCAGCCCTGTTGGTAGGTAGAAACTGGTCCCGGCCACATTGTCCATGAGTTGAAGCAAGGCTCCGACTTCGAGTGGTGGGAAGGCCAACAAAAGGAGGAATGCGGTGACGAACTGAGCCCAGCAGAAAAAGGGCATGCGCATCCAAGTCATACCGGGGGCCCTAAGCTGAATGATGGTAGCAATAAAGTTAACCGCGCCCAAGAGGGATGAAGTGATGATCACCACCATCGCCACCAACCAATAAAACTGCCCGTCAGTCGGAATGGAAGTCGCCAAAGGCGAGTAGGAAGTCCACCCAGCCTGTGCGGGACCACCTGGAATGAAAAAACTGGCAAACATGATCAGACCTCCCAGCAGAAACAGGTGGTAGCTAGCCATGTTGAGCCTTGGGAAAGCCATGTCCGGGGCACCGATTTGGAGGGGCACCACGTAATTACCGAAGGCAGCGAAAGCCAGAGGCACCACAGCTAGGAAGACCATGATGGTTCCATGCATGGCGCCAAAACTGTTGTAGAGGTCATTCGAAATCGCGTAGCCAATAAGTTCCCTGGTCTGGGGATCCAGCACAGGGGACGCCATGTCACCCATGATAGCGTGAAGCAGGTAACCCACGACCGGTACGGGTTGTCCTGGGTAGGCAATGGACCACCTCATCAGGGCGATGAGAAAGAAGCCAAGCAACATGAACAGGAGAGAAGTCAATCCATATTGGATGCCAATCATCTTGTGATCGGTCGAAAAAACATACTTTCTCCAAAAGCCGGGGTCGTGATGACCGTGTCCGTCTTCGTGATGAACATGAGAGTCAGTTGATTCCATAAAATTTTTACTGTTCTTTTTGTTAACCAAATAAATCAGTGCCCCTTGCCTTACTCAGTGATGAGTAGAGGATCCTGCATGACATGGCCTTGGTGCTGCGCCCCTTCGGATTTGTTAAAAGTCAGAGCCATCAACAACAAAGGTAGGTAAATAATCGAATAAAAAAACAATTGTCGAGCCCTACTTCGGTCCAGATTGGCCGAGAATTGCCAGGCCCGCCAAATAAAGCCCACTCCCAAAATCAGCGCGGTGACTCCATAGACCCATCCCGAGGTGTGCGCCAGCACAGGTATCAGACTGATTGGAAGCAGCACCACAGCAAAGAAAAGTGCATGCCGCGAAGTGCGCACTCCCTGAGGATCCACCTTGGGCATCATGCAATAACCGGCTGATTCATACTGGTCCTGATACATCCAGGCAATGGCCAGAAAATGAGGCATTTGCCAAAGAAACAAAATCAGGAACAATGCCCAACCGCCCATATCAAGGGTCCCCCGCACAGCTGTCCAGCCCATCAACGGAGGCAGGGCCCCGGGAACCGCCCCAACCAAGGTATTCCAAGGTGTCAGTCGCTTAAGCGGCGTGTAAACGAAAAGATAGAGACTAAGTGTCAAGGCACCCAATACCGTCGTCAGCAGATTACTCTTCCAAAGCAAATAAGCCACCCCAGTGATGCTCAACACAACACCAAACCAAAAGGCTTTTTCGGGTAGAATGAGCCCAGATGGCAAAGGGCGGTTCTGTGTTCGAGGCATCAAGGCATCCAGCTCACGCTCCGAATACTGGTTGAGGACAGAAGCCCCGCAAGCCAATAAGCCCGTGCCTAGCAGAATGTGAAAGAGCAATCCCCAATTCATGGGGTTTGCTGAGGCCAAGTAAAAGCCGGAGAGGGTCGTGAGTAGCACCAGAGCAGTGAGGCGCGCTTTCACCAAATCGGCAAAAACACCCCAAGCCGATCGGACGCCCACTGAGTCGGATTGCATGGTTTCAACGGTTGACTTCATGCGCTCGCCGAGGACCATTCGGGTTTGAGTTTCGCGGGAAGGATTGCCTTGGAGCGAACCCTGGACGAGGCATTTGCCAGATGGAGCTCCCTTCTGACATTGAGAAATATAAGGGAACCGCTGACCAGGGTCAATGCGCCGATCATGACGTGAAGGGTGGCCAAGTCAGCAGCCTTATTACTCAATACCGTGGCAATACCCAGAGCGGCCTGTGTTGAGATAAGCCCTAGAAAAAACAATGATTGCATAGCATGAGCATGCCGCCATCCATAACGTCGAACCACCCATGCGGTGAGAACGGCAGCGCCCAGAAGGAGAAGGACTGCGGTGGCACGGTGCACCATGTGGACCTGGACGTGCAAGGCAGTGATAGGCTCGAACTCGCGGTGGTCAATACGTTCAGAGTTGATTTGATTGATAAAATCTTGGTCTGTAGGAGGCCAAAGAAAACGATCGTAGGCTAGAGGGAACCCGCTGACTGCTAAACCAGCGTGTTGATGACGCATCGTAGCACCCAATATCAACTGCATGAAGACCACCAGGCTCAAAACCAACATGGCCCACGAAAACCAAGATGCCTTAACCCTTTGAGCAGCCTGGTCTGACGAGCTCCCAGAGTTGAGCAATTGACTGGGCTTTTGATTGGCCCACAAGGGACTCACGATCAAGGCAATCACACTGATTAACACCAGGAAAAGCTGGGCTGTAGACGCGTGGAAAATGCCTATCTGATCAGCATAGAGCGTCACCCTCAAGCCCCCTAACATGCCCTGACAAACAACCAGCCCAAGAGCTGCCCAAGCCAGGCGCCTCACCAAGACGGGAGCTGCCCCCATTCTGGGCCAAGCGAAGGAGACACCGAGCACAAACAAGGAAAATCCGAGTGTGATCGACAAATGCTGCCCCACATTCTCCCGAACAAAAAAGAGAACCAGCAGACTGATTAGAAGACCGGCGGGGAAGAAGAAGAAACGCAAAAGACGACGACCGCCCTGACCCTGAGACCATATCGCTAACATGAGGGTCATGAAGCCCACCAAGGAGGCCACCAATCGGTGGGAATGTTCCCAGAAAATCCCTCCCACCCATTGCGAGAAGGGAAAATAAAACATGTTGTAGCCGTAGGTATTGGGCCAGTCAGGAACCGCCATGCCCACACCGTGGCTCGTAACAACTCCCCCTACGCCAATCAGGAACCATGTCATCAGACAGGTCAGCAGCGCGAACCATCGAAAAGCAGTCGATGTGGGAGAGGTCACTTTTAAAGGCAGTTGGGCTTGCCCCTCCGCCTTGCTAGGCAGGGGGGCAAGCGAGCAAATTACTTGGTAATGTCGACGACGAAATCAACCTGGCCACCCGCATCGGTAACTTCCACCTTGGCAACAATGCCTTCACCTTTGGTGTGAGTCTTGCGGTGGACCGCTTCGATCTCGTAAGTTCCAGGAGGCACATCCTTGATGGTGAAAGAACCATCCTCCTTGGTGACAGCGAAGTGCCCATGCTCAACGTAGCCAACGTAAGCGAACATCCATGGATGCACATCGCATTTGAAGCGAAGGAAAACCTCAGGCTTGTCCCACGAAAATTCGAGGGCTGGGCCATTGGGTAGTTGGGCTTTGTTGTATTCCTTACCCGCTTTCTTGGGTGTTGGATGAACATTGTGCAGGACTGGATCAGAGTTGAGCACCTTCACCGTCTGACCGACCTGAGCACCGACCACGTAAGGGGAGTACTCGCAGGACTTCTGGTCCAGGACCACAGGGTCAGCAGGAGCGGTGCTTGCGTCCACGTTCTTGAGGTAAACAAAGACATCAGCCAAACCACCTTGATCATCCGTCACGTAAAAACGCGTGGTGGGGGTTGTGTTGGGTTTGACTGTTTTTTTGCATAGGGGGTCTAAGGGTAAGTTGAGTTCACCCGGAGCTGTGCCTTTGAGGGTGACTTTACCTGTGATATTTCCAGCTTGAACGAGCTGGGCTGATGCAGTCAAAGCTGCCAGAAAAACGATGATTTTCTTGGGGTTCATGATGTTTTGGGCGTTAACAATGCTTCCAACAACTGTTGAAAGTTAGCATTAGGTCATTTGGGTTCAAGTAATTTGTGAAATTTTTCACAAAGCCATCCCACAACTTTTTGACTCGTGAACTGGCCAGGGTATTCAATTAGACTAGCCGATAATGCTTATCTAATTGATTAGTTATTCTAATAAGTAGTCTTGGTTGATTTTGTGGGAGAGTCTGGCCATTTTTAAAGCCGTTTGGGCAGCTTCGGCACCTCGATTATGAACAGGATCCAAGCAGCGCTTTCTTGCCTGGTCCTCACTTTCGACCAGCAGGATCTCGTGAATGATGGGAATACCAAACTGGGCCTGTTGACGCGTGATCTCATGGGTCGCTGCCTCCGTGATAAGTCGAGCGTGCTGGGTCTCCCCCTGAATGACCACCCCCAGGCAGATGATGGCTCCGAATCGAGGATGGCGAGAATGACACATCTTGGAGGTGATGAGCGGGATTTCATAGGCACCCGGAACGCGCACGAGATGAATGGCCTCCTCTAGCATCCCGGATTCAAGCAGGACGGTCATGGCCCCATCGAGCATTCCCTGCACAAACAGCTCATTATATTCCGAAGCAACGATACCTACCGGCATCGGGCTCGGTTCAATTTTGTCCGCGTTAATTTCTTTAAGCATAGACTGTGACTTCAGAGCAAGTGCCCCATACGGGCCTTCTTGGTCTCCAGGTAACGTTCGTTGTGTGGGTTGGGTTCCACAGTGATGGGCAATTGCTCGGCTACTTTCAGCCCATAACCTTCAAGGCCTACCATTTTTTTGGGATTATTGGTCAACAGCCTGATGGACTTGAGTCCAAGATCAACCAAGATCTGAGCGCCAATGCCATATTCCCTCAAATCCATGCCAAAGCCCAGCTTGAGGTTCGCATCGACTGTATCAAGGCCTTCTTCCTGAAGCTTGTAGGCCTTTATCTTGGCGCCAAGCCCGATACCACGCCCTTCTTGCCGCATGTAAAGGATCACACCCCTGCCTTCCTGGTCAATGCGCGCCATGGCTTTATGAAGCTGCGGCCCGCAGTCACAGCGCCTTGATCCGAATACGTCCCCAGTGAGGCACTCACTATGCACCCTAACCAACACCCCTTCCTGACCCCGCACTTCACCTCGGACCAGTGCCACATGTTGTTGTCCATCAACCGTGGATTCGTAAAGATGCAGATTGAAATCACCATAATCTGTTGGCATGCGCACCACTTCAACCGCTCGCACTAGCTGTTCTCGACGACGACGGTATTCGATCAAATCGGCAATACTGCCGATGCGCAAATCATGCTTATTGGCAAAAGAAATCAAGTCGGGCAGTCGAGCCATACTACCATCATCGTTCATGATTTCGCAGATCATGGCAATGGGACGGCATCCAGCTAGTCGAGCCAAATCCAAAGCAGCTTCGGTATGCCCAGCACGCTGGAGTACGCCACCTGCCTTCGCTCGCAATGGAAACATGTGACCGGGTTGAACCAGGTCAGATGGAGTTGTCGCAGGGTCGGCCATCACCTGCACGGTCCGCGCGCGATCAGGACCGCTGATTCCACTGGTGATTCCAGAGGCCGCATCGACACTAATCTGAAAATCCGTGCGGAATGAGTCACGATTGTCCGACACCATTTCTGAAATACCCAATTGCCTGAGGCGCTCCTCAGTTGTGGGTACGCAGATCAGACCACCTCCCATTTTGGCCATAAAAGTCACCGCTTCGGCCGTGACCCACTGCCCTGCCATCACTAGGTCTCCTTCATTCTCCCTGTGTTCATCATCCACAACCACAACCATTTGGCCTTTGCCAATAGCAGCGATGACCTCTTCGGTCGTGTTCATGAGTCGGGACTTGGGTTCCTGGGTGCTTTCGTTCATGGGGCTGATCGGAATGTCCTTCACGACACAAGGATCGTAAAGTAACATGCCATGCTTAGCCAATCTGGCAAACACTCGGCCAGCATGAACTGTTTCGATCAAAAACTCAAGGAGCACCACAAGCGGCTTGATCGCGGCGGTCTGGAAACCCTTCAGATCAACCTCGGTAGGCAATGCAACCAGGCATGCAGGCACTGTCATGTCGATGCTGGGCCTTGGAGAACTGAGAACATGTCCTCACAGACCATGGAACGGGTGATCCATTGGATACAACGCCATCGTCCTAGGGTCGTTGACATCACAGGTGGGGCACCAGAGATGAATCCCCACTTCAAGGACCTTGTCCGATCCGCACGGGCTGCCGGTTGTGAGGTTATAGATCGCAACAATCTAACCATCATGGAGGAACCAGGCTTTGAGGATCTGCACAGCTTTCTGGCTGAAAACCAAGTCGAGGTGATTGCATCCTTACCGTGCTACGAGCCAGAGAATGTTCACCGCCAACGTGGGCAGGGCGTGTTTGAGCGCAGTATCCGTGCTCTGCGCAAACTCAATGAGGTGGGTTATGGGGGCGTTTCACTCAAACTCAACTTGGTCTACAACCCCCTTGGCCCAACTTTGCCACCGCCGCAGGAGGCATTGGAGGCAGACTACCGCAAAGCCTTGCTGCAAGAACATGGCGTCCAATTCAATCGGCTATTCACCCTCACCAACCAACCCATCGCTCGGTTTGCCGAGGACCTGAAAGCCAAGGGTCAATGGGAAGCCTACATGAGCCTCCTAGCCAATGCGTTCAATCCTGCCACCTTGGAAGGGCTTATGTGCCGCTCCACCATCAATGTGGGCTATGAGGGCGAGGTGTTTGACTGTGATTTCAATCAAATGCTTGGGCTGCAATTGGCAGGAAACCAAGCTACCTACCTCTGGGATATTGACCCTGATGGATGGTTAGGGCTTCCGGTTGTCACCGGGCCTCACTGTCTGGCATGCACTGCAGGGGCAGGCAGCAGCTGCACTGGGGCGCTCAGCGCCTGAGCATGAGTTCAAGCATGCGATCGCAGGGGAGAAAACCCCAACCCAGATTTTCACTGGAAAGATTGCGCCTTGGACATTGTTAGCCTTGGCCTCGCACTTGAAAGGAGCCGGGGCTCAGGCCAGCAGATCGTGCATCACGTGACCGTGGACATCAGTTAGCCTGAAATCCCTCCCTTGGTAGCGATAGGTCAATCGCTTATGGTCCAACCCCAGAAGGTGGAGGATGGTGGCATTGAGGTCATGGATGTGCATCGCTCCGGGGGTGTGACGATCCTTATTGGGCTGTGGGGTAAGCGGGTTGCCATCCGCATCAGCGATGTTGTAGCCAAAGGCATCGGTTTGCCCATAGGTAATACCCGGCTTGATACCTCCACCTGCCATCCACACAGTAAAACAGCGAGGATGATGGTCGCGGCCGTAATTGGCTTCAGAAAGCCCACCCTGGCAGTAGACGGTACGGCCAAATTCCCCACCCCAGACGACGAGGGTATCTT
>JALRAZ010000189.1 GCA_023257935.1 Verrucomicrobiota bacterium | reverse complement strand
TGAGCCAACTCATCGCCCGATCGGAGTGCATTGAGTTGTTGTCTGTCTGGGGCAGAAAGCGGCCGATTGACGCTCAGGTGCCTCGAATCGTAAGTGATGGGCGACTTGGCCCTAGTGACGGTGTAGAGAGTGGGTTCAATCCATGAGCGACAACCGGAGACCAAAAGGACGGGGAAAATAAGCAGGAAAAGTTTGTTCCCAACCCAACAGAGAGATCGACTTGATACCGCTGGTTTAGGTTCATGTTGTAATGCCTGATTATAATCCATTGCGCTCCTTGCTCATCAGATTATAGCATTACCGTAATGTTCACAGCCCTTATACGCACAAGAGTTTTCGTTGACCGTTGCCTGTTACCGATGCTCTGTTTGAGCATTTCCATGAGTTTGACTACCTCTGCTGAGGTTGAGTTCTATTTTGAAAATGCAAGTCTAGATGAGGATCAAACTCAGTTAATTCTTCCTCTCCGAGTCAAGGGATTTGAAGGCATTGGAGGGTTTCAGTTTACCCTAGGCTGGGACCCTGAATTATTGCGACTCAAAGCAGTCACTGACTTCAACCATATGGAGGATCCCACCGAGTTGTATTTTTTTGGGGTTCAAAATTTCAATTTGGATATGGCCACGGAGGGATTGTGCCCTGTCCTCTATGAGCAAATCCTCTCACAGGATGTCAGCCTTCCTGATGAATCACATATATTAAGTTTGGTTTTCGATGTAATCGTTCCGTTCACTGCACCAGCGCGTGTTGAATTTGTGGCTGAACCCACACCTGGAAAGGTGGCATCGTTTTTTGGTACAGCACCCAAGTTTCGAGGCCAAGGGGCAGTAGTAGAAGGGCCGGCTAACAATGCTTCACCCATCATCGCATTGCTAGGACCATCTCAGGTGCTTCATCAGGCTGGCACGCCTTTTGATGATCCAGGAGCTAGTGTTCAATTTGGCGATGGAAGTAGCATGATTATCCCTGCAACCCAAATCTTAGATCCTGGCAAGCTCGGGGAAGTCACTCTCAGCTACGCTTTCTTTGATGCTGGCGCTGCACTGACGGTTCAGGTTGATCGTCAGGTAAAGGTTGTTGATACCTTGCCACCTCAAGTCAAACTTACCGGCGAATCCCATATCCGGCATCCACTTGGCAGGTCTTATGAGGATTCCGGCAGCGTGGCATTAGACCTTTTCGAGGGGAGTTTGCAAGTTGATGTCGAGGGTGAAGTCACGGTTGATAAGCCAGGCAATTATTTCCTGACATTTGTTGCCAAGGATAGTTCCGGGAATCAATCTGAACCTATTATCAGAACCATTACTGTGGTTAAGCCTCAGATCTCCTCCATCGACCACTATTCCTTAATACTACCTCAGGTGTCTCTTACATTCACGACCCAAGAGCAAAACAATTATTTGATCGAACAAACCCGCAGCCTGGAGGATGCAATGTGGCATACCGTGGCAAGCAGACAGGGAAATGGATCACAAATGACTGTTGAGATTTCGACCCAACAATCCGATGGTTCCGGATTTTTTCGGGTGCTGAGTTGGTAAATCCATCATCGATTCCTCGAGATCGGTGAAGAACCGCGCAGACCTGGTAGGCCGACCGTATGAATGCAAGCCATGGTGTCAACCTAATTGGTTCTCTTGCGGGGCAGGCGGTAGAAAAGCATCGTAGCCGGCTGGCTAACCCCCTTCAATATGGTGTCCTTTCCACGTTTGGCATTTTGGGATTGGACATTGTAAAGTAGGTTCAATCCTCCCAGGTTTTGGCATCAAACAGCAAAAATAACCTATGCCTTTGAGATTTTTCCCTTACCGTCCTCATGTGGGCTATGGGAGGCGAGATCAAGAGCTC
>JALRAZ010000186.1 GCA_023257935.1 Verrucomicrobiota bacterium | reverse complement strand
GAGAGGGGCTTCTGGATGAAAAAGAGGGAGCGGACATGCTGATGGTCAAACCAGCTGGCCCTTACCTGGACATCCTCACCCGTCTTCGAGATCGGACCGATCTTCCCTTGGTAGCCTACCAAGTTTCAGGCGAATATGCACAGATTCATGCAGCGGCTCGTCAGGGCTGGTTAGATCTTGATCGCACACGGGATGAATCATTGCTGGCGATTCGCAGGGCTGGAGCCGATATGATCCTTACCTACTTTGCGCAAGCTGTGGCTGCGAAATTGGCTGGAGGATCCCAAAACAACCATTGATTATCCCTTTCCAGCCGTTATCTTCAGCCTCGCGAGGGTTGTCCCTCGCTTTTTACTAGCGATATCAATTATCGCCTTGTTCAACATGGAAATTTTTAAGTTCATCTTCATCATCCTGGAAGTGATCGTGCTATTCAATGCCCTGATCATCGTTCACGAACTCGGCCATTTTTTGGCTGCTAGATGGCGAGGTTTGGTGGTTGAACGATTCGGTATTTGGTTTGGTAAGCCTCTGTTCGAACGTGAATATGGTGGGGTTAAATATAGCTTGGGGAGTATCCCTGCTGGTGGTTTTGTGGCGCTTCCCCAGATGGCTCCGATGGAAGCAATCGAAGGCAAGGGAGCTGAAGCACATAAGGAACTACCGCCGATCACAGTGGTGGATAAGATCATTGTTGCTTTTGCTGGACCGTTGTTCAGTTTCGGCCTTGCCTACCTGTTTGCCGTCATCGTCTGGGGCGTTGGTAAACCAGTGAGTGAAACCGACACCACCACCACCATCGGGTATGTGGTCGAAGGAGGTCCTGCTCAAGCAGCTGGCCTCCAGGCTGGAGATGAGATTGTATCGATTAACGGATCAAAGGTGAGCCGATGGTCAGGAATCGGTGATGCTGTGACCTGGCAGGTGGTGAGCAGCACCGGTGATACCATACCTGTTGAAGTCAACCGAGCAGGGCAGAAGCTCAAGTTCGAACCTTCTCCAGTCAAGGAAGATGCCGAATGGTACAAACGTGGCAACCTCCGTCAGATCCAGATTGCACCACTTCAGACCCCGATGGTGGCCAGCGTGAAGGCCAACAGCCCGGCCGAACTGGCAGGCATCCAGCCCAACGATGTGGTAGTCTCGGTGGATGGAGTTGATATTTTTCACCCCGCTTCACTTAACGATGCAGTGGCCTCGGGTGATGGCAATCCGCTTTCCCTCGTCATTCGCCGGGAGGGGACTTTGTTGGATGTGACCATGACTCCTGTCTTTCCTGGTTTTGTGGGTGATGCGCCACCTGAAGAGGAGCAGCGCCGCATGGTCGGTATCGAATGGGACAGAGGCGGCGACATGGTAATTGATCACCCTGGGCCTAACGAACAAATCAGGGCAAGTGTGATGGCCATGGTCAACACCTTTGACGCTCTTTTTACGAAGGATTCTGACATTGGCGCCCAGCATCTCAGCGGCCCTGTCGGGATCATGCGTATTTACTACCGTCTGTTTGATAGTGATTATGGTTGGCGCTTGGCGTTGTGGTTCAGCGTGATCCTCAATGTGAACCTGGCACTGCTCAATTTGCTGCCGGTTCCGGTGCTCGATGGTGGACACATTGTGATGGCCTGTATCGAGGGTATCATTCGGCGCCCCATCCCATTTAGTATTCTCAATTATGTTCAGACTGGCTTTGCTCTTCTGGTCATTGGTTACATGCTCTACGTGAGTTTCTTTGATGTTCAGGACCTTGGAGGTGGTGGGCAGGCCCAAGAATATGAAATCGTTTTTGAGGCTCCTCAAGCATCGACGAGTCAGCCTTGAATCCCATGGATCCCATTGATTCCTTTTTCCGATACAGTCGGCGTTCATCCAGGGAAATCCTGATTCAAAATCCTCACACTGCTCTGACCCTGGGCGGGGATGCTGCCATCGTCTACCAGAGCATGATTACCAGTGATACGCTGGACACCGATGCCTGCGTTCAACAGACCCTGGATCTGGCAGCTGCAGGTTGCCAATTGGTGCGAATCACTGCTCAGACCGTCCGTCATGCCGCGAACCTCGAAAATATTTCCAAGGCACTGAGGCAGCAAGGTTGTCACGTTCCCTTGGTGGCAGACATTCATTTCAAGCCCGAAGCAGCCATGGAAGCTGCCAAGTGGGTGGAGGTTGTGCGCGTCAATCCGGGAAATTACGCCGATTCCAAAAAGTTTAAGATCAGAGAATACACCGAAGATCAATACCAGGAGGAGCTTCACCGAATCGAATCCAAATTCGCTCCCCTGGTTGAGCTGTGCAAGCGACTGGGGCGCGTCATTCGGATTGGCACCAATCATGGTTCGCTGAGTGATCGTATCATGAACCGGTTCGGGGATACGCCTTTGGGGATGGTTGAAAGTGCTCTGGAATTTGCTCACATTGCGCGCAAACTAGACTTTCATCAGTTCAAGTTCTCGATGAAATCGAGTAATCCCAAGGTGATGATTGAGTGCTATCGATTGCTGGTAGCCCGACTGAAGAGCCTTGGGCCGGACTGGCATTATCCCATTCATCTCGGTGTGACCGAGGCTGGCGATGGTGAGGACGGACGAGTCAAGAGCGCCATCGGCATCGGAGCCTTGTTGTGCGATGGTCTTGGGGATACGATCCGAGTGTCACTGACTGAAGATGCTCCCAATGAAATCCCTGTTTGCCGTGATCTCCTCGAGCAGATCCCTCGGCTGACTCAGCAACAGCAGGATTTTGACGCGACACCCTCCTTTGACCCTTTCCATTACACCAGACGAGCCAGTATGGCCTGTGAGCTCAATACCGGACTTGCCTGTGGGGGTGAACAGACGATTCGAGTGCTGGGGGATGCTGACCAGCAACGACTTTATCCTGTAGGAGACTCCGGTAAGGCTAGCCTCCAGGTCGAAGGCAATAGTTCTGACGGGGTGATTCTCGCCTTGGATCCGACAGCCGACAGGTTTGAACTACCTGAGGAGGTAAGCTTGCTGACGGTAGCCGATGGGACGAAACTACCCGTTATCACGGCATTCCGACTGCTAGCTTCAAGGTTGCAATCCATGGGTTGTGAGTATCCCATTTTACTCAAGGATACCTTTAAGCCTGAACCTGGACTGGACTCTTCCATTGCCCTGTTACGAAGCTCTGTTGCTTTGGGATCGCTTCTCTGTGATGGCATCGGTGACGCCATCCTGGTGAGGAACGAGCCAGATGCTTCCAAGGCGATTCAATTGGCATACACCATCCTCCAGGCAGCTGGTTGCCGCACATTCAAGACTGATTATGTTGCCTGCCCGTCCTGTGGGCGCACGCTCTTTGACCTTCAATCGGTGACTGCAGCCATCCGTAGCCGAACGGGTCATCTCAGTGGTGTTAAGATCGCTATCATGGGTTGCATCGTTAACGGGCCCGGTGAAATGGCCGATGCCGACTTTGGGTATGTGGGGGGAGCACCGGGAAAGATCAACCTCTATGTCGGCAAGCAGCCCGTTCAATTCAACATTCCACAGGCCGAAGCCGTGGATCGCCTCATCGACCTCATCAGGGAACACGGTAAATGGCAGGATCCAGTGCTTCAGGCTGATTGAGGTCATTCAACCGATTGACCCCGCGTCTCCATGGTTCCTCGCGTGACGCCTAGTTGATGCACAAGTTTGAGATCCCTCCAGACAGAGGTTCCATCCTTTCGCCCTTCAATCAGAGCTTGGTAGGCCTCCATGATTGCGCGAACCTCTGCAGGGCTCTCCCTTAGGAATTCGATGCGAAAAAACCTTGCCCCCTGATCCATCAAGCGAGAGGCGTATTCGGATCCGGTTTGTGCTCTGCCATTGTAGACAGTATTGCGGCAACCCACATCGGCGACAAGAGGGTGCCTTTGACCTACCCTGTCTTTGAGCTCAACCTGGTGTTTTTCACATGGACGACCGCAATCGTGATAATCTTTTCCAGAAGACATGAAGGCACAGAAAACACAATGCTCCATATGAAACATGGGCATATGTTGATGCAGGGTGATTTCGAGCAAATGGGGTGGCATACTGCCTAAAAGTGATTCCAGCTGTCCCACGTTCAGGTCATAGGATGCCGTGACCCGTGCAATACTTTGCTGACTCAACAAATGAAAGGCCGACCATGCGTTGGCGACGTTCATTGAGAAATCTGCAATACATGGTTTGTCAGCGAAAAATTGTAATTGATCTGGGTTGCGAACCAGGAATCCATCGGGTTCAGCCGCTGCGACCTGCCCAAGGATCCATCCTTCACCTGGTTTGTTGATCCTAGGGCCAGCTAACCAGATGCCATGCCCCTTTTCGGGATCGGTCTTGAGCGCTTTTTGGCGGAAACGTGTGACGGCTTCACGATATTTTTTGGGATTCTCAAAATCACAATAAACGCTGGTCAGGCCCAGCTCTAAAATGGCCTCCAGTTGTTCGAGATTCCTAACCAGGGCAATGAGAAGGGGACCCTCAGGTGCTTGGCTTTGTCCCCAGGATGAATCTTCCAGATTGGGCCAATTCAGTGACTCAAGACTGACTGGCCAACGAGTCGAACTCTTTGGTTTGGCTGGTTTTTGATCAAGCTGCTCGATCAAGTCACGCCTCATTCGATTCAGTTCGCTGATGGGGAGCATAGCATCTTTGTCCAACTTTCCGTCCAGTGAGCCCAAGCGATAGCCCGACCCGCCCAGTCGGTTGAGTTGTTGAGCTATACGCTCCATGGTCAGAGGATGCTTTTGAGCTAATTCGATTTTCATGCTTGAGGTGCATGTCACGCAGTGTTCCCCCAAGGTAGCAATGATTTTAAAAACCTTGCCCACCTTGGCCTCAAACTCCATGGCAATGGTTTGATCCACCTCAGTGTCCAGGTGTTGGTAAGATTGCTGGAGGCGTTTTTCCAAAAAGGGGTCACTGGTTTTCCAGACTCGGTCTCCCACCTTCGATCCCCCAGTGAGGCTCTTGCCCGGCTCAAACTCAAGGTGGTAAAGCCTGCCAGCAGTTTGGGGCCGTGTTGAAGGCTCGGAGCTGACGCGATAAATGCGCCCACCTGCTTCAGGTTGATCTGGTTTGCCCTGATCAATGACGATGCCATCACCTGCCTGAATCGGATGATGGCTTCGCAGGCTCAGGCCCCTGCCCCGGATAGAGGTGATGGTGCCCAGCATGACACCTCTTTTCTTGCCAAAGCGGGCATGGACCAATTGTTGGTTATCGATGCCCTTGAGCCATCCAGTATGCAGCCCACGGGAGAAAGCCATCTCCATATCGTAACGATTCTGTGGCTGCAACTCACCTTGCTGACCACGCAGATCATCTGAATGCTTTCCATCAAGTGTATCCAACCTGCGTCGATAAAGCCCGGTGATGTTGGCCACGTAGTTGGCTGACTTGAGACGCCCCTCAATTTTGAGTGAGCACAGTCCCGCTTCGATCAACTCATCCAGCACTTCGATACCAGCTAGATCCTGAGGGCTCAGCAGATAATGACGATCTCCTAGCTCAAGAGGTGTGCCGTCCTGAATCAATTCATAGGGCATGCGACAGGCCTGAGCACATTCCCCTCGATTAGCCGATCTACCTCCAAGTGCTTCACTGGTCAGGCACTGCCCTGAGTAAGCCACGCATAGCGCACCATGAACAAACACCTCTAGAGGCATGCTGCCTCGGGTTTCGAGCCTTATGGTTTTGATTTCTGATAAAGAACATTCCCTAGCCAGGACTACCAGGCTGACACCGAGATTCCGCGCAAATTCGACCCCAGCAGCACTGGTGATGGTCATCTGGGTGGAGGCGTGGATGGGCAGATCGGGGCAAAGCTGTTGGATCATACGACACAGACCCATGTCCTGAACAATGACCGCATCGACCTCTGCCGCAAGCATGGCGCGGAGTTGAATTTCGATCTGATTCAATTCCCCCGGGAAGACCAGGGTATTCATCGTCACGTATCCGCGCATGCCCCGGGAGTGAAGGAAATCCATGACCAGGGGTAGGTCTGCCAGGGTGAAATTCTTGGCTCGCATGCGAGCATTAAAGCTATCCAAGCCAAAATAGACCGCATTGGCTCCATTGGCTGCCGCCGCTTTCAGGCAATCCCAGTCGCCGGCTGGGGCAAGCAGCTCGGGGAGTTTTCTGACCTCAGTCTCTGGCATCGGCTTGTGAATACTTCTTGCATCCATGATTCTTCAAAAAAGCGGCTAACTCGTCGGATCGAGGGCTGGAGCATTTCGCCATCTTGTGGCAGGATGAAACAATGGTTGCGAGGATGCAACAACAAGCGTGGGACGCGACACACCCAGTCCTGATTCTCGGGTGCGGGTATATCGGTATAGCTGTGGCAAGGGAAATTCTGCAGCAAGGTGGCAAGGTGGTCGCAGTGAAGCGAACGGCTCACACCCAATCAGACAAGGTTCTGGCCCATCCCAATCTTACCTGGATTCATGCTGATCTGGCCGAGGCACAATGCCTTGAAAAACACCTGGACCATTGTTCTCACGTCCTTTATGCCGCCTCTTCTGGTTATGGCGGGATTGAGGCCTATAAGCGTTCCTATGTGGAAGGGCTCACACAGGTCATCCCCCAGATTCAGGCATTGGGATGTGGTGGCCGCTTTGTTTACCTGAGTAGCACAGGGGTTTATGGGCAAAATGAGGGGCAATGGGTCGATGAAAAAATGGCAACCCGCCCTGACTCAGAGACGGCACGTGTGCTGGTTGAGGCTGAAAAAATCTTACTGCAGGCCTGTCGACAAGATCATTTTCCCGGGATCATTCTCCGCCTTTCAGGGATATATGGTCCGGGCAGATCCTATGCCATGGATCGAGTCTTGCAAGGCGAGGTGCAACTTGTATCCCCAGGGATTCGGTGGGTAAACATGATTCACCGGGAGGATGTGGTGCAAGCTATCCTTGCCAGTATGCAATCGGGAGCTCAAGGAGCCATCTACAACGTCAGTGATGATGAGCCGGTGCCCATGAAGCATCTCTACGGTTGGTTGGCTGAACAGCTCAAACGTCCTCAACCAGTCATGACTGACCCAAGCCATGCTACGGCTACCAAACGGCAGGTGACTCACAAACGCATTCTGAACCAAAAGATTAAGACTGAGCTGGGTTTAAGCTGGCACTACCCTGATTTCAAGGCCGGCTATACGCCATTACTGAAACCTTTCTTAGAGGGAACGATTTGAAGGAGGCCAGGCAAGGCCATCTCGTGCTTGCCTAGGGAACTAGCCTTGATCAAAACCATCCTCACGCCTGGTCGGCGGAACTGGGATCGTAAGTCTTTAACGAGATGGCAGGGTGGCGTTCACAGTCTCAAACCGCACGACTTTTTCCCCGGGTTTGGCATATCCCAACTTTTCCCGAGCCAGTCGATCCAGCGTAAAGTCGTTGGTTGAAACGGCTCCAATCCTCTCCTGCAAAGAATTGGCAATTCGATTTTCCTCGGCGATTTGCTCCTTGAGGTGGATGAGGCGACGTTGCATGCCCTCATTTTGCCGAATAACAGGCTGATACCATTGGATAATGGCCATGACTCCGGCCACGATCACCAAGGCCACGACGACCTTGGTGAGTTTCATCCAAATACCAGCATCAATCGATTTGTTTTTCTGGGACATGATCCAAGAAATGACGGTTCCCTCCTAGGAGTGAAAGCTATCGTCTGGAATGACTCTTTTCTAGGGTTTCTGGACTCACCTGTCCAGCCTTTGCTTCAATAAATCCAGGATATCCCGGCAGGCCTCAATTTTGGCCCAGTAAGTAATGAGTAGATAAGTTGCCAGACCCATACCAAGTGGCAAAAAAACATGGATGGCCTGTGAGAGCTTATCCAGATCTGTGAGCGCACCTTTGAGCCAGTGACTAGAGAGCCATGTGAAGATCCCGGCAAGCAGCCCCGCTCCGGCAATGGTGAGTGTTGGGCCCGCCATCTCTCGAAGCTTCATGTTAGGGAATTTTCTCTGGATGGCATACCACAGAAAGCCGAGATTGACCAAGGAACTCAAGGTGTTGGCAAGTCCCATCCCGGCTTGTTTGAAGGCCGGGATGAGAAAAAAGGCGAAAACAAGATTGCAGCAAAGACTCAGGACGCTGATTCGCATGGCCAGATGTACTTCACCCAAAGCAAAGAATGCCCGCGCGAGGATATTTACGAGCGAAAAGGACACAAGCCCTGGGATGAGGCATTGCAAGGCTAGGGCTGCCCTTGCTGTGGCATCAGCGCCAAAGCGCTCTCCCTCGAAGAGGAGTCTCACAATGGGTTCGGCTAAAACCATCGTCAGAACCGTGGCAATCCAGTTAGCAAAAATCAGGTAATGCATGCCTTGGCGCAATCCCGTCTGGAATTCACCGTACTTCTTTTCTGCAGCCAGGCCTGCAAGCATGGGCAGCATGAAGGTAGCGAGTGAAACCCCAAAGATTCCCTGAGGAAGCTCCATGAGTCGAGTGGCATAATTAAAGGAGGCCACGACATGATCACCTTGGCTGAAGGCGATGGCATTGGTCAGGACAATGTTGATCTGAAAGGCAGCTACGCCCACGACTCCAGGAAGGATGCGCCCAACGAGCTGACGTACAGTGGGGTGACTCCATGGATTGATCCAACGAAAGCGGAATCCTTCTCGGTAAAGCAGGGGACATTGAAAGCACATTTGAGCCAGACCCGCCACCAGAATCCCCAGGGCCAGTCCATGAACCTGATCAACAAGATCTTCCCCAAACCGTGGTGCCAACCAAAAGACAGAGGCGATCATCACCACATTCATGGTGGTGGCCCCCAATGCGGGAATGAAGAAGTGGCCGCGTGCATTGAGCATCCCCATCATGACCGCTGCGACACAGACCATCAGGACATAAGGAGCCATCAGGCGCATCAGCTTAAGAAACAGCAAGGTTTCCAAGCTCAGGGTCATGCCGTTGACGAGGGCTGTGGCTAATAAGATGAGGCCTACAACAACCAGACTGCAGGCAGTGATCAAAGCCGACAGGGTGGCGTTGGCCACCTGCCACATGGCTTGATCACCTTCCTGGACTTCCTTTTCCTTGAACATGGGAATGAAAGCTGCACTCAGGGCCCCTTCCCCTAGGAGGCGACGGAATAGATTTGGAATCTGAAAGGCGTAAAAAAAAGCGCTGGCGACCATGCCATCTCCCATAAATCGGGCATAAACCATTTCCCTCAACATGCCCAATACGCGACTGAGCAAGGTTGCTAGCCCCATGGCACCTGATGATTTCAACATTCTGGACATGATGAAGGGGTGGTTTCGTGAAAGACGGCCTTTTTGTCGTACGCTTTCAAGCCGACTGCACGGAGCGGATCATAGGCAAACTCGCTTGGCGATCAAACCATTCCCCAATAAAATACCTGGCAGAGATTCTCATGAAAATCATTCATGAGAACGCCTGTTCGGGATGCAGAACGGCAACACGTGATTTCATCATGGCAAGGAGAAAGAAACAATCGTCTCGAAAGACTTCAGGGATGAGCCTTGGGAGGGGGTTTGAGGTGGGGCTTGCATCGATTGTGGTGCTGGTGGTGGCTGAGTGGATCGATTGGCTAATGGGGCATACCCTTGACCTCCACGGCATCCTACCTCGCCAGACGGAGGGATTACCCGGTGTTCTATGGAGTCCTCTTTTGCACGCACATTGGGCGCACTTGGCCGCTAATGCCGGTCCTTTGGCCCTGTTGCTTGCCATGCTCTTTGCGGAACGGGCCTATCGGCCCGTGCAAAGCCTTGCCATGATTTGGCTGGTGAGCGGGCTAGGGACCTGGATGATTGGGCGTCCTGCCATTCATATTGGGGCCAGTTCACTTGTCTATGGTCTGGTCACCTATTTGCTGACAGCTACCTTGTGGATGAAAAGTTGGCGTGCCTTCCTCCTGTCTCTCATTGTCCTTGCTTTATTTGGGGGTCTCTTTCATGGCTTGCTAAGGATTGAAGCTGGCGTTTCATGGGAAGGTCATCTCAGCGGGGTGCTTGCCGGCGTCTGGGTGGCATGGCTGATTCATGGGAGGTGAAGATTGACCTTTTTGTTGTCTGAGTCATGAAAGTCTTCGTAACATCCTCGCCCATGCAAGCATTCAAACTTTTTAGCATGATCTCCTGGCTGATCATCGGCCTTTTGGGGTTGAGCTTCGAACTCAGTGCCCACGTTGGAGAACATGCCAGTGTTCATGATACTGTCGCAGCCATTGCCCTGCGGATGAAATCTCACTTCAGCGAAGACCAGCTTAATGCTCTGACACCCCATCAGATTGAACAATTCCTAACCGAGGAAGAAAAACATGTGCTGGCCAACGAACATATTCGGTTCACCGTGAACGTTCCGGTACGTATCAGCATTCTCCGTGACCGAGCACTCAAGTCCGAGCCTTTCTGGATTCGGGAAGATGGCTGGAAACTCACTGGTATGGTGCTCAACGTGCAGGATGAGGAACTGGACGTCTGGCAGAAAGACTTTCCGGCAGGTGAGGTGGGGCTGGGGGTTAACTCGCTGGGCAATGGTGGCGTGCATTACATCCCCCTGCTGCAGCCTGGGCAGGAAGGTGCCGAGCTGACCATCAGTCAGCCCTATCCTGGAACCCTTCGATCCGTAGCTCTGGCTGATGGGGTCAAGATCTATTCAGATCGTGAAGAGACGCTCGAAAAGGTGCCGGCCGGATTTGATGGAGCGCATATCCTTCAGGTTAGCTATGCTAGCAAAGGGGACGCCTCTCTGGTGAATTATTTCAAATGGACGCCCTTTCCCAGCAAACCAGCCCCTGATCAGGTGATCTTGACTTGGAGTGATGACCCTCAAACGACTCAGACGATCACATGGCGCACTGATCGCACCATCCGATCGGGGCTGGTTCAGTATCAGAAGAAGAGTCTGTATCGCCAATTTGACCCCAAACCACTTGAGCGAATCCATGCCACCATGGAAGTGCTCGAAACGCCCAACATCATCAACGATCCGCTCTGTCATCGCTTTCATGCCACACTCAGCGGTTTGGAGCCTGACACGACCTACGTTTACTCTGTAGGAGATGGAGCCGAGCATCGTTGGACAGAGCTGGCTGAGTTCACCACTGCTCCTGCGCGGGTCAAACCTTTCTCGTTCATCTACATGGGTGACGCTCAAAATGGTCTAGATCGTTGGGGGAGTCTGGTGCACACCGCCTTCAGGGAGCGACCCGATGCGGCCTTTTACATCATGGCGGGGGATTTGGTGAACCGAGGTAATGATCGAGATGATTGGGATAGCCTGTTTGAGAATGCCAAGGACATCTACGATCGTCGTCAGTTAGTGCCTGCCATTGGGAATCATGAAAATCAGGGCGGGCATCCATCTCTTTACCTCAAGGAGTTTGATTTGCTCAAAAATGGCCCGCAAGGGGTTGAAGCAGAGAGGGCCTACTGGTTTGAATACAGCAATGCCTTATTCGTGGTGTTAGATACCAATATCAGTGCAGCCAGCCAGGCATCATGGCTGGAAGAGGTCCTTTCCAAATCCTCGGCTGCCTGGAAATTTGTGGTCTACCATCATCCTGCCTATTCCTCAGCCCCGAGTCGAGACAACCCATCTATTCGACAGCATTGGTTACCGCTATTTGACAAGTATCATGTCGACATGGCCCTTCAGGGTCATGATCATGCTTATCTTAGGACTTATCCCATGAAGGATGAGAAGCCAGTGGCCAGTCCTAAGGAAGGCACAGTCTATATTGTTTCAGTGAGTGGGATCAAAATGTATGACCAAGATCCCAGAGACTACACGGAGTTTGGTATGACCAATACCGCGACTTATCAGGTATTGGATATCCAGATATCGGGAGATCGACTGGTTTATCGAGCCTACGATACCGACGGTAACCTGAAGGATGAGCTCATCATCGAAAAATAAGACCTTCACCGTGCCCGATGGAATCCTACTGGGGATTGAGGGTGGGGGTACTCACACCTCGGTGCTTTTAGCCGACGTCCAGGGTCAGCTCATTGCCCGGCACACTCTTGGCCCCGGTAACTTTCGGCTTCTAAAACCACAGGCCCTTAAGGCCCTACTCAAGGCCTGTCGTAGTCTTGCTTCCAGGCCGCTTGCAATCGGCATGGGGATGGCCGGTATTCGTGAGCAGGAAGATATCAGTAAGGTGCGTCAAGTGGCTCAAAGTATCTGGCCAAGCTCTCGGTTATGGGTCGATCATGATTTACACTCCGCTCTGAAACTGGCCCAACATCGCTTCCCGGAGTTTCCCGCTCATCTCATGGTGGTCGCGGGAACAGGGAGTTGTTGTTACGGCCGATCTCTATCTGGAGAGGTTGTCAAGTGCGGGGGATGGGGGCAGCATCTTGGTGATCGAGGTAGTGCTTATGAGGTGGCTAGTCGAGCCGTCAGAGAGGTGATAGCTACCTACGACCGAAATGGGCGTTGGCCAGCCCTTGGAGATAAATTGCTCCAAGCCTCGGCACATAACGAACCCAATGACTGGATTGAGTGGTTTCAAGAGGCTGATAAATCTCAAATCGCAGCGCTCGCTATGACTGTGCTCAGTGCCTGGCGCTCGAGAGATCCCCTTGCTACTCAGGTCATCCATCAGGCCTTGGATGAACTCGTTCAGGATACCCATGCCTGCGCCAATCGACTTAAGGTGAGGGCCCCAATGGTAGCCCTAGCCGGGAGCATGTTTACCAAGAATCCAAGTTTTGAGGGACGCTTTTCGCGCCGACTCAAAAGTTTGTTGCCTGGAGTCAGGATCCAGTCGCTGGGAGGAGACAGTGCCATGGGAACGATTTGTGCCGCCATGGAATTGTTGGGTAAGGAACCAGTTTCCTTGGTGAACACCCCGCAGGCAAGGCTTCCTGATAAGCTTATTCAATTTCGTATGCGTCCTAGATCCACGGCGCTTGCAGCCACCGAAAGGCGGTTGGAAGCTTCGATGAATTTGGACCGGATGGGACTCTCCAGGGCATTTGATCTTTTCCAAGAGGAGGAATCAGCCGTGATGAGGGCGATTGCTTCGCAGAAAACAGCCATTTTGAAGTGCATTCGCCGCGTCACAGCATCCTTTAAATCCGGTGGTCGCTTGATCTATGTGGGTGCGGGTACCAGCGGTCGTCTGGGTGTATTGGATGCCAGTGAGTGCCCCCCGACATTTGGCGTTTCTCCCAACCAGGTTTTGGGGGTGATCGCAGGTGGACGCAGGGCCCTTTGGCAAGCAATCGAAGGGGCTGAAGATGATGAACTGGCAGGCTGGCGAGCCATGACTTTTCATAAAATACGACCCAACGATACAGTGATGGGCATTGCCGCCAGTGGGAAGACACCTTTTGTGCTTGGGGCTCTGGCTCACGCTGCGGCCGCTGCTGCCTTTCAGGTGATGCTGTGCTTTAATCCGGCCCTGAAATGGCCTCGTGATCATCGCCCAGCTTTGGTTATCAATCCATCCACTGGAGCTGAGATCCTTACCGGATCAACTCGTCTCAAGGCAGGAACGGCTACCAAGTTGATTTTGAACATGGTGACCACCCTGGCAATGGTCGGTTTAGGGAAAGTGAAGAGTAATCTGATGATCGATGTGCAGGCTACGAACGAAAAACTCAGAGATAGGGCAGCCAGGATGGTTGCAACCCTCAGTGATGTCAGCGTCACTGAGGCTCATCGAGCGCTGACAAAGTCCGCATGGAATATTCAGGTAGCCTGTCGCCGCATTTCAAGGGATCGAGGCTCCGAGAACTCTGACTAGGGAGGGGAGTTCGAAGCGCTCGTTAAGGATGCCTGTCGCCACGAAATGGGCAATGCCAGAGAATGCCACCAAAGAGAACGAGCTCACCAGGTAAAGCCCAAATCCGATACTGGTGCTAGGCTGAAGCATCAGTGCAATGCCGTGGTAGAGGATGGTCATGATGCCCAGGGCAGCGATTCCCCAGCAGAGCCATGTGGGGATGGCTGGTGCACTATCCAAAAAGCGTAGCCAGAAAACTGGTGTCAAGCCATAGGCTGTTAGCGTAAAAGCCTGCTGATACGTAGCTTCGGTTTGGAAACCTTGGCAAATCCATTTGATGAAAAGGGCGCCTAAAAACATGAGCCCTAGGTTCAGGACGAGTTGCAAGATTTGGAAGGAGATGATCTTGTCTTGATCCATGATAATGGTGTCGCCAAAGATTCCCTTGCCTACGCCAAATTTGAGCATGGCCCAGCCCTCAAGCGCACAGGATGCCAACAGCAGAGGAGCTACCGAAAATAGGAAGACAACTAGAAAATGCCAGGATTGGTCGGCTATTTTCTGCCATGCGGTCATCGGGCTGAAGATCAGGAGTAGAGAGCGAATCATGAGCGGCCAAGTTAAGCAGCCCCAGAGGGAGGACTCCACCAGAAAAAACACCTTTTTCAGGGGTCCCATTCGAGCTCTTGTTCAAGCATGCCATTGCATTTGGCAGTGGGGGGTGTTATTGCTGGCGCACCCGTTTTGACTGGGATTGGATAGAATAAACCAAGGGAAAAACGAAAAGTGATCGATGATTTGAAGCAAAATTCAACGGGTTTGCCCGACACACAAAATGAAAGGGATACTCGAGGCATCGCCATCAACTGGGTGGGCGTGAAGGGGATTCGTGTTCCGATTTGCCTTCATGAGCATGATATGAGGCCGCAACACTCGGTGGCATTGGTGGATTTGAGCGTGAACCTTCCCGAGCACCTCAAGGGAACCCACATGAGCCGTTTCGTGGAGGTGGTGCAATCTCATTTGAGTGATCCTTTTCAACTGGCTGGATTCCCCTCAATGCTGACTTCACTCCAAAGTAGGCTGGACGCCAATCATGCATCGGTGAGCATGAGCTTTCCCATATTTGTCGAAAAAAAAGCCCCAGCTTCGGGTAAAAAAAGTCTCATGGACTACTCCCTGACCCTGCGGGCAAAACATCTGGATGGTCGGTGTGAACAGTCCCTGGAGTTGCATGTACCGGTGACGACCCTATGCCCTTGTTCCAAGGCTATCAGCCGTTACGGTGCTCACAATCAACGCGGGGAAGTGAGACTCCTGGTAGCCTTTGATGAACCACCATCTTTGCCTCAAATCATTGAGGCAGTCGAAAGTTCCGCCAGCTCCCAGCTCTATGCGCTATTAAAACGTCCCGATGAGAAAATGGTGACAGAGCAAGCCTATGAGAATCCTGTTTTTGTCGAGGACCTGGTCCGCAACACTGTGCTGGCCTTAAGAGCCATTCCCGGGTTGAAGGAATGCAGGGTGGAGGCAGAAAACTTTGAGAGTATTCACAATCACAATGCTTATGCCTGTGTTGAGGTGAAACTTCAGTCTACCTAGGGGGTTTTTGGCTGGATGGAGAAAGGAATAATCACCGAGGCATTAACAATCCGTCGTTGGATTGTCTCCTGGATGTCGACTTCAAATGTCTTGCCGATATTATTGCCAGCCAGGTCTTCAATGAGAGATTCAACCCTAAGGCCGTAGGTGCCTTCCTTCCAGGGCGCCGCAGGCTCAAAACGCCAAATGGTGGCTTCATCGTTCAGCCAAGGGGTTCCCTCAAGAGGTTGCCCATCGTGAATGACGCCAATCATACGCATGGCAAGGGCCGCATCCATCGGCTTGTTCATGCTCACCTGAAGGGATTGCGTGGTTCCTGGTTTTGGCGGGAGAATGTTCCAACTCTTTGGGTTGATGGGGTTGCGTTCGGATGGCCCGACGGTGAAAGTCTTTCGGAAAGGCTCGGATAGGGGATTTCCGGTGGCATCTTTCCACTTTTGTGACACTTCCAAAATATAAGCCTTACCTGCTTCCAAAGAGGGCCCTACTTCGATCAATGGCTTGACTCCAGTCTTGATGCGTCCTGGATCCATGAACAATGTCAGCCGGGTCATCTCCGGGTTCCAAAGCGCTTCACCCAGTTCAAGAAACGGCCATTGAACTTCACACCGATCCGAGAGGTTGAACAGCCGCAAGTGCTTGTAGATGGCGCTCCCACTCATGGGGGCGCTAAAATGAATGTAGAACTTGAGCAGGTTCTCTGGAAGGACCTCTGCCTGAGGGTCTATTTGATTGACTTGGGTGGGGTTGGATTCCTTTTCATCAGGGATCCAAGTTGAAGTCATGCTTTCATGGATTGCAAGATAGCCTATCCGCTCGGAAAAAGGGAATCTTGGTGTGAAGAGGATACCTTTTTCATCGAAAAGGTAGGAGCCGATGATGGGGGGATCTATCGAAGGATCAATGCTTCTTTCCATCACATAAACCCTGAGCAACCTTGCCATAAGCTCGGGATTGGGATGGCTTTTGGCTTCATGATGCCAGTTTAGTAGCCGTACCCCCAAAGGAACCGTCGCTCCAGATGCCGGATAAACCCACTGAATTTTAGCTTGAGCCAGAATGGGGCGATCAGCCAGCAGGATGGCTGCCAGACCCCAAAGGAAAGCCTCCCTGCCCAGTGCACGAGAAAATGGAGTCATCATCCTGCGTATGCAATGAATCCAGCTCAGGAGGTGGGCCTTAAAAAAACAACGGCGGCCCCGCACAAGGCCGCCGTTGAGTGATTCCTCTCCGTTTTGCATCAGGGGAGAGGTCGGGACTCCAAATGGAGAGGCCCATTGTCAGCACGCACCAACAAAACGGCATGACGGCTATCGATCAGATCGAGCTGATCGACACCTTGCCAGGATTCAACAGTCTGGTAGTCGAGGCCTTTCGTAGCCCCGTCCACGACGGCTTCCTGGATGCCGGAGGCTTCTTCAATGCCTTCGGCAGGGATTTTCATGATGCCCCGGCTACTGTTTGCCATGAGCAGGAAAGTTTTCTCGTCCTTGTGATAGACGACCATATCCAAGGGACGGTTGCGATTGCCAAGTTCCGCCACGGTCTTGCCAACGATCGCTGCCCCGGGCTGAAGGGCACTCACTGGAAACTGAACCAAGGGAGTGCAGGTGTAGGCTGCGAGCAGGTGGGGTTGATCACCGATACTGAACGGTACGAAAGTCCGAACTGGGGACCGTGTCTCAAAGCGCCCATGGGCTCCATGGTAAATTTCAACTTTGGTCCCCGCGCTGACTTGCTTGAAAGGGAAGGGGATTGCTCTAAGGGTGGAGGCAAACTCCTCGTTCACCAATCCTGCAACCAACACCCGTCCGTCCAAGAAGGCGATATCTGTGATGGATTCGAGTCTTGGATTGCTGCGACGTCTTCCTTCCCCAACTTCTTTATCCACAGGTGCATCGGGCAGTAGGGCGGTGCTGTGCTGGAGCGTCGTCACCTCGAGGGGCGAAATCTTGCCAGCGGGGGTCACCATCACAATGACTGGGGCTGCTTGAGGACCTCTCCCTCGAGATAGTGAGAGATAGATATTATGGGAGATGGGGTTGACGGCCATATCATGAACCATCACTTCTTCGGTAGGCACTCCGAGCATAGAAGCCAGTTGGCGATCCAGCGCCTCCAGCTTCAGGGGCTTAGAAAACGCTACTGGCGTTGTGTCAGCCGTGGCGATGGCATGGATGGCTGCAGATCTGGAGTCCGCTACAAAGAGGATACCCTCAGGGCCAAAGGCCAGACTTCCTGCTGAGCGTAAGTCCAGCTCACCCGATTGCATGTCGCGGGTCCACTCAGATCCATTGAGGTCATCTTGAATCAATATGAGGCTTGCTAAGAGTGACCACAATAGGGTGATGGAGTAGGATCTCATGTTCATTTTGACACTCTTGGACTTCGTTTCGTTACAGAAAACTTCAATGAATCATGGCTTTTACCGTGCGCCGGGGAGTGGCTGATATTTCTGGTGTTTGTAACGGGTGTGTACCCAGACAAAATCCGGATTGTTTTCGTTTCCTCCCGCCCAGTAGAAGCTGCTCGTGCCATTGGATGAGTCGGTTGCAGCTTTTACTGTGGCCTCCTCTCGCCAGGTATGTGTCTCTCCATGTCCATCAGCAAAGGAGATGGTGCTGTTGTTGCCATGAAAAACTGCGAATGGATCGACCCATCCCAAAGAAGGTTGCACGTTGATAACCCAAGTGCCGCGGTTATGTTCCCTGGGGTCAGCCTCCTCGAGAAATACCATGGCTTGGGAAGGACCATTGACTGTCGATAATTTGACGTAGGGAGGCTGCGGGCCAGAAGAGCTGCCGTTGGTGCCTGAGCCCTGCCAACCCCCGCCATTCATGCCGTTGGCTTTGGAGTAACTATCCCATGCCCAACCGCTTCCTGGCTTGTTACGTTTGGTACGTATATCACCAGGACAATGGTAGGCTCCGGGACCGTCTACATATTTGAAGAGTGGGCCGTTGCGAAGACCTATCTCAACCAAATCTTGAGCCTCGTCTTTACCCATGCGAGAAGTGATGCTGGTGTAATTAAAGCGGCCATTGTTCATGGTGCCTGGTCCCGGCCAGAAGCCTCCTCCAGGGTTTCCATCGGTTGGGATCATGCGGTCATCGTGGTCATCTGCATACATGACAAATCCAAGGGCGAGTTGTTTCTGATTACTCAGGCACACAGCCCCTGTGGCCTTGAGCTTGGCCTTACTGAGCGCTGGGAGTAACATGCCAGCTAGAATGGCGATGATGGCGATGACCACAAGAAGCTCGATG
>JALRAZ010000088.1 GCA_023257935.1 Verrucomicrobiota bacterium | reverse complement strand
TAGGTTTGACGCCTTCATGTGGGTTCCTATAATGCGCTGCAGGATGAGGTTCTGATTAGAAATAACTAAAAATAAAACCTCTCACTAACCTGCTGCCATGTTCAGATCTCTGTCACGATTGCTACCATTTTCTCTACTCGCCTTATGCTCTCTTCGGGGAGCCATCCTTTTGGATAACACCCAGGTAATGGAGGATCGTCCTGATGAGGAGAGCTTTCAAGCTATCGGACAATCTTGGGGAAGATTCGTCGCTTTCAAGACAACCCAGAAGCCATACGCCCTGGACTCAGTCAGCTTTGTTCTGGCTCAGGACGCTTCACGTCGGGGCAGAGCAGTCGATGCGACGGTTTCCCTCGCACTTTTTGGTGCATCGGTGAAGGTCGACCGCAGAGGTAATGAAATCATTCAGCCATCCGGGGGGCAGCCCTTGGCCATTCAGGTTTTTCAGGTTCAAGATGTTCCCCATGTCGATAGCGAAAACCCTCATTATTATTCGTTCGAATTGAAAGGGTTTGAGGTTGAGGCTGACACCGCATACGCGATTGGATTAATTCAGGCCTCGGACCTTGGGGAAGAAGGGGGACTTCTGGTCGGGACCTGCGATCCTGATCTTCGGAGAGCTGATGGGGTATTTGGAGATTCAGGTTATGGCGGCTGGTTCAGCGGAGACCCCGACGACCTGGAGTGGTCACCCAGTTCGCGCCATTCTGCGGTGTTCATGGAAGGCACGCCTTTGCCAGTAAGCATTGTATCGCTGCCGCCTGCCATCACCGATGAGGACTTTCCTGACTTTGCGGAGCTGCCTCATGCTAAAGTCGAGCTTGGGCGCATGCTTTTTTTCGACAAAATCCTCAGCGGGAATCAGAATATAGCATGTGCCACCTGCCATCACCCATCAACTGGTACCGGTGATGGGACTTCTCTGCCGATAGGAGAGGGTGGGCGCTCCTTGGGGCTGTCTCGTTTTGAACAGGATCCTATCTTAGAACGAGTCCCCAGGAATTCACCGGCGCTCTTCAACCTTGGGGCTAAAGATATCAAGGTGCTCTTTCATGATGGCCGAGTGGCGATCAATCCCGAGCATGAGTCCGGCTTTGATACTCCAGCGCGTGATGCCCTACCCAAGGGCCTGGATCATATTCTAGCCGCTCAGGCGATGTTTCCTGTGACTTCGCCAGCTGAAATGGCTGGGCAATACGATGGCATCCTGGATCAAGGAGAAAATCCCATCGCTACCCTGGCCGCTGCAGGTGATCTGCCTGCCATATGGGCTACTTTGGCTGACCGACTGCAAGCGATTCCTGCTTATGTGGATCTTTTCAAGGCAGCTTTTGAGGACGTCCTCACGGCAGAAGATATCACTTTTGTGCACGCCGCCAAAGCAATCGCTGCTTTCGAGGCCTTCCAGTGGCGCGCAGACCAATCTCCATTCGACCAATTTTTGAGAGGGGACCTGGATGCTCTCAGCGCAGCCCAGCAGCGAGGTTTAGAACTCTTCTATGGGGAAGCTGACTGTGCTTCCTGCCATTCAGGTAAGCTATTGACGGACCAGCGCTTTCACGCCATCGGCATGCCTCAGTTTGGCCCAGGTAAGGGGGATGGTAGCGCGGGTTATGAGGACTTTGGACGCGAACAAGTCACGGGTCTTGCCCGGGATCGATACCGCTTTCGGACCCCAGCATTGAGGAACGTTGCGTTGACAGGGCCTTGGGGGCATACCGGAGCTTATCGTCGACTTGAGGATGTTGTCCTGCACCATCTGCAGCCTGAGTCTGGGTTACGGAGCTATGATCGCGAACAGGCTCTGTTGCCTTCCTTGGTGTCGCTAGAAAATGATGACTGGGTTTGTCTGGATGATCCCCAGGTTGTTGAGGCGATGACCGATCGCATTGAAATCATGCCCTTGGAGTTGAGTCCGGCACAGGTCAACGATTTGGTCTCTTTCCTGCATGCTCTGACCGATCCCAGTTCCCTTAATACCTTGAGTCAAATCCCTGCCCGGGTCCCTAGTGGGCTTCCGGTGGGAGATTAAGTCATCGTTGGCAGACACAACCCACTGTTCATAGCGTCTGGATCAATGCAATCAGGCTTTGGAGCTGCTTGGTAGCCCCAGCGGGTTGAAGTCTGGGGAATTTGCCATCGAGCATGAGCCACTCATGATTCCTCTTGAGCTTGAGCTTGAGCTTTGAGGTTTCCACTTCGGTAAAACCGCGAGCAAAAGCTCTCCATTTCAGCTCCGCAAGCAAAAGCAATCTTTCCACCATCTCAGGCAGGGGGCCGAAGCGATCCTTGAACTCGTTTCTTAGTCTTTCAAGGCATAGCTCATCAGAAACTTCGGCAATCTTGCGATACATTTCCACGCGCTGCTGGGGTTCTGGCACGTATGCCATGGGCAGGAAGCAAGCTTCTTTGATGGTCTCTTGCTCGGTTTCCATGGTTTCGACCATGCCGCTGGATGTTTCTGTGAAGATGGCTGTCTCCCTTGGAACCTGTAAGGGTTCATCTTTAGAATGACCCGGGTGTTTCTTTGTGGGTTGCTTTCCCTGTTTTGCTTGAGTGATCTCATCGGGGTGCATGGCTAGGAAATCAAGCTGGGCGCGCAACTCGACTCGCGGAGCGATGGTTTCACCTTTCAGGGATGCGATGCTTTGTTTGAGTAGTTGGCAATATAAGTCAAAGCCAATGGCTGTGATATGCCCGCTTTGCTGAGCTCCCAGGAGGTTGCCTGCCCCACGGATTTCCAGATCACGCATCGCAATCTTGAACCCGCTTCCGAGTTTGGAATACTGCTTCATGGCACTGAGACGCTTGCGAGCATCGGTCAATAACCCTGCATGCCTTGGTAAAAGCAGATAAGCATAGGCCTGGTGCTTGTAGCGGCCTACCCGGCCTCTGAGCTGGTAGAGTTCACTCAATCCAAACCGATCAGCTCTGTCGATCATGATCGTGTTGGCGTTGGGGATATCGATACCGCTCTCGATGATCGTTGTGGACACCAGGATGTCAGCTTTCCCATTGATGAAGGTGCGCATGACCCCTTCTAATACTTTGGGTTCCATCTGCCCGTGTCCCACCACAATGCGAGCTTCTGGCACTAAAGCCTGAATTCTGGAAGCAACTGCCTCGATGGTGCTCACGCGGTTATGCAGGAAATAAACCTGCCCCTGACGGTTGAGCTCACGGCGGATGGCGTTTTGGATGGTATCCTCGTCAAAAGGGATGACTATGGTTTCAACGGGTAATCGATCCTGGGGCGGGGTTTCGATGGTGCTCATGTCCCTGGCTCCCATCAATGCCAGGTGTAGGGTGCGAGGGATGGGGGTCGCGCTCAGCGTCAACACATCGACTAGCTGGCGCATTTGCTTGAAGGATTCCTTTTGGGTGACACCAAATCGTTGTTCTTCGTCGATGATGACAAGCCCGAGGTCTTTGAAGGAAACGCTCTTTTGAATCAATTTGTGGGTGCCAACCACCAGATCCACTGAGCCGATAGCCAGTTGCCGCAGAACCTCCTTAACTTGAGATGGTTTCTGAAAGCGTGAGAGTAGTTCAACCCTGACTGGGTAGGGTGCCATCCGATCTGCAAAGTGGTTGTAATGCTGCTGGGCTAGGACTGTTGTGGGAACCAATACAGCGACCTGGCGCCCTCCCATCACGGCCTTGAAGGCAGCTCTGATGGCCACCTCGGTCTTGCCAAAACCCACATCACCACAGACCAGGCGATCCATGGCCTTGGGCTTTTCCATGTCCTCCTTAGTGGCGGCAATGGCTCTGTTTTGATCTTCGGTTTCCTCGTGCGGGAACGAGCTCTCGAATTCCCGCTGCCAAGGCGTGTCCTCTTGGCAGGCAAAACCGGATTCGGCCTCCCTCATAGCCTGAATTTTCAGCAAGTCCCCAGCCAAATCTCGGATGGCTTTTTCAGCTTGTTGTTTGGCACTTTGCCACCGCTTTCCTCCAAGTGTGTGTAGGGGCGGTCGGGTTTTGCCACCGCCTATGTATTTGCTGACTAAGTGGGCCTCGCTCACGGGCACGTAAAGTCTTGGGGCGCTATCCCCCGATTGGCGAGGGGCGTATTCGATGACAAGGCATTCAGCCCCACGCCCCTCATTCAATCGGTCCGCATCATGACTTGGACTTGGGAGTCGTTTGAGCCCTAGATAGCGACCAATGCCATGCTGAAGATGCACCACATAATCGCCATCCTCTAAGTCGGTGAAATCGATCTGCATGATTGATTTCGCCGCTCTGGCATGGGCACTTTTGAGCCTGCGAGGTCGTTGAATACGGTAGCGACCGAATATTTCTGCATCAGTCACAATGATGAGTTTGGCCCTATCCGCGACCATGCCTCGGCTCAGATTGCCGGTCAGAATGCGGGGCGGGGGCGTCGGTGCCCCTTCAGGTTGATGATCATCCCAAATTTCCAAAAAGCGCTGGGATTCGGCTTCATGGTTGCAAGCGACGATCACTTCATAATCCTGGCGAATCCATCGATGCAACTGATGCATGAAATCCCGCCGCTGAGCTTCCATGACAGGGAGTTCCGGGCGTTCCTCGCTCATGGGACGATAATGATCCATGGATTCCATGCCGGGATCCCTTTGCGGCGTTTGATCCCAGCTATCCAGATTGATCGTCCTGGACGCTTGGGGCCAACTCTCCTCAGGTTCCAGGCTCAGAGTGGCCAATTGTTTCTGATTGATGACCCGGCATATTTCCTCCCAATCTCGATAATAGGGATCCTCCTCTGGTACCTTTTCCAGATAGGCATCACTGGCTTCAAGGATCGATGCTGGATCCGCCAGAACCAGGTAAGAAGCATCAGGCAGGTAATCCAACAGGCTGGCAAAAGAACTCGAGGATCCTGCCTTCTGAATGGATTGCTTCAGGATACCCATTTCCCCGCCGGGCGAAAGGGTGCAAGCTTGGAGCTTTTCACGCGTCAGTTGGGTTTCGGGATCGAAGTAGCGTATGGACTCGACCTCATCTCCAAAAAATTCGATCCGAATCGGCCAAGGGCTGGTCAGTGAGAACACATCCAGGATGCCGCCTCTCAAGGACAACTCGCCCTTTTGAGTGACTTTGGATTCAGGCTCGTAAGCTTGGTCTTCGAGCCACTCTACCAAGTCCAGTGGATCAAGCAGATCACCCACCTTGATCGAGCGAATCCTTGATTTGAGATCCTTGGGCTCAAAGGTTCGTTGCATGATAGCTTGAACCGTGCTGACAATAACCGGTGGCCTAAGGCTTTCGTCTTCACAATGATCGACCCATTGAAGCAGTTGGCAAAGTGTCTCCAGTCGTTCAGTGATAATGTCGGCGTGTGGCAGTTTGGCCTCATGCGGTAGGTGTTCCCAGGCCGGGTAGAAAAGCGGCGAAGCATGCTTGCCTTGGGGAATCGCTTCGTTGTTGAGCCATCGTAACCAGGTTGTCAGATCCTGCTGCATCGTTTCCTGCGATCGAAGCCCATCTAGCATCACAACCAATGGTTTGTCGGGGTTGCTATGCAGGTGTTGACCGATCAGATAGGACCAAGATGATGAAGGGGTGGGTGCCCATCGAATCAGTTTCTCTGTGTGGGGTGCCTTGATGCATGGCCGACGGAAAGGGGATGGGGCCCAATTCCTTTCCAGGTCAGGGGATGATGTGATGGTTGGCTCTTTGGAGTCCATGTCCTAATGATTGAGATCGTGGCAGGGCACCTTGATTCTTTTGCTCAATGCTGAGCCCTCTTTTTGGAAGCCACGCCGCATCGGCTCTTGTGTTGCACCATCATTCCCTTAAAGTGATGTCTTATTGAAGGAACGCAAGTCACAACCTTGGCTGCTGGCAATCATGTTGCTAGTCTTTAGCCTGTCTCGATGGCCGGGACTCATGCCCGCCAACTTCAGTGCGGCCTACGCACTGGCATTTTGCGCTGGCCTTTATTTTTCCCCTCGTATGGCGTGGCTGGCCCCTCTGGGGGCCATGCTACTTACTGATTTGGCGCTGAATGCCTATTATGGCGCGTCTTTTCAGTGGTATCAGTTGGGTAACTATCTGGGATATGCTCTGCTCATTGGAGCTGGGCAAATGATGGGGTCTCGAACCTCCTGGTGGCGGTTGGTGGGTACGGGATTGATCGGAGCAGGCTTGTTTTACCTGATCACCAATACCCTTTCATGGTGGCTCAACCCCTATGCTGAGGAGGATTACACACGCGATTTTGCTGGATGGCTGCTAGCTTTGACCAAGGGAACAGGCGGGTTCCCGCCCACTTGGATGTTCTTGCGAAACACCTTGGCCAGTGGGGCTCTGTTTACAGGATTATTTGTTGGAGCCGCCAAATGGTCTGAAGCTGCTGAAACGAGCCAAGAGGACCAGAAGGAAACCGACGCAGCCAA
This sequence comes from Verrucomicrobiota bacterium, assembly GCA_023257935.1. Taxonomy (GTDB): domain Bacteria; phylum Verrucomicrobiota; class Verrucomicrobiia; order Limisphaerales; family AAA164-E04; genus UBA7971. Next base: position 72 of record JALRAZ010000088.1, on the reverse strand, counting down.
AGCTCCTCCTGAAGCGGTTGCTGATGCATCGGATGCTGAAGAGGTGCCTGCCTGAAGGGTGACTATGGGGGC
>JALRAZ010000546.1 GCA_023257935.1 Verrucomicrobiota bacterium | reverse complement strand
AATAGCTTCATCCGTTTGGACCGAGAGCGTGTATTGCAGGAGCTTAAGAATAGCTACGATCTCGGCCTCACCGCGCCATCGGTAGAGCTTGCCGTCTCGTTGCTTGATCCCATTACTGAAGATTGCCTGCTCGATGCCTGCGCTGCACCGGGAGGCAAGACCACCGCCATAGCCAGTATCCTTGAGGGTCGTGGCATCATCCATGCAGTGGATCCCGATTCGGGAAGACTCAAGCGGCTAGAGAGTAATCTGGAGCGCCTGCAAATCAGGCAAGTCCAAACAGCGGAGAATATCTCTCAATTGAATGGAGGTCAGAATCCATTGAAATATGATGGTATTTTGATCGATGCGCCTTGTTCCAACACAGGTGTGATGCGCCGCCGCCTTGATGTGCGCTGGCGAATTGATCCCCTGGCATTGCAGGCCTGCATCGAGGAGCAGGCAAAGCTCCTTGATAACATGACGCCCCACCTCAAACCTGGAGGAAGGATGGTCTATAGCACTTGCAGCCTGGAGCCAGAGGAAAACCAACAACAAACAAGGGATTTCCTCGAACGGCATCCTGGCTGGACGATTGAGAAGGAAGTTCAACTTCTACCTTGGGAAAATAAGGTCGATGGGGCCTATGCAGTCAGACTGAGATCACCCAACAGCCAAGGCTCAGGGGCGTCAGCAAAACTCCCTGTATGAAGGATGTCCGATCGCCTGACTGAAACCTTTCATCCAGCTCCCAGAGTTGATGAGATCAGCTCTTGCAACGCCAAAGCCTTCAGCATCAAATTTTACTATTGATTTGTCATGATCACAGTGCGACGCAAGTTAGATGATGGCTATGGCAATGTGTATATTGTCCAGCAAGGATCCTTTGCCAGCCTGCAGTCCCTGATCGCCCGCATCAATGCGGATCAGCTTTTGCAGATTCCACTCTATCTGAGCACTGAGGCATTCGATCGGCTCATCGCTGAGGACCCTCAGCTTGCGCAGCAGGTCAAGGCATGGGTTGATGAACACCTTCCAACCAAGCTGGACATATCCTCCCTGGGAAACCCAGATGGCCACGGCAAGGAGGTCGACGCCTGGGAAATATGGGGAACATGAGTTCATCGAAGCCATGCATCCCTTTGCCAAGCAGGCCTACTGCACCCGCGGTAAGCAGCGATCCAAGCGCCGGGAAAAATCCCTTAGAAAGCTTTCCCGCCAGCGACTGACCGTCCTAGCACCGGGGTGCACCCCTTCTGACAACTTGGGGTCGGGGTTATCAATCCACCAATATGGGTGATTATGAGCAACTTTTTCAGTGCGCTCAGCTGTGGGCGCCTCGGCTGTGAAGGCACCTAAATGACCATCGATCGCTGGATGATTGCTCTCTACTCGGTAGCGCCAGAGTTTGGCATCTCGCGGGGAAAACCGAAAACGAAGATTGGTGCCATCGACCCAGCCCAGCGAAGGAGGCTGGCTTTCATCAAAGATCATCCTGGCCCAGTGGTGGTCAAACCAAGTCTGAGGGATGGGAATCACGAATTCCGTTATCCCGAATACTTCGGCCTTATCCTCATCCCGGGTCCACCCCTTGAACACCGTTGTTCGGTGATCCCAAACAGGGACAAATCGCCCTCCCCAGCTGGGTTGAGTTGGATCGCTTGAGTTCCCGCGCAATAAGCGCGCCACCGAAGGGGTGTCGCCCATCTTGAGGACGGATTTGGCTCTCACAAAATGATTCCCCAGAGCTCCATGGCCCTTCACATGCTCCCGAACAAAGCTTTCATTACCCAGATCACCTCGCTGATCCCCTCCCACAAACCAACCGCGGTAGGTAGCATTGGATTCTATCATCCACAACTTGGGGTGATGGGTTTCGATGTAGTGATAAGCATCCTTGCTCCATTTCTTATTGGGACCACCAATGAAATAGACCCGTAGTTTGGGTAGGATATCTGGCGCATCATGCAAAGCCTGCGCCAAATCTTCCAAACCACCCCAGACCAAAACATGCAGCGGCCGCTCATCCTGTCTTTGAGCGCATTGAATCATCCATTTTGAGCCCTCGGTCGCTTCACCCACCCCTTCGGCCCCAACCAGATCAGTGGCACCCTGATGCGTAATCGAACGAAGAAACTCTGGCTCTGGATAAGCCGATTGGCTTACACTCAGTCTCGGAAAATCTTTCTCATAGGCATCAATGGCTTGAAGGATATGCTTCCGTCTCCCGGGCCCGTAAGGGGAGGAAACGATCCCCTCGAGGTCGAGGACATCGGCATAGAGCAGCAGATGCACCATGGACTGAATGTCATCGGGATCAGTGCCGCCAATATCAGTGGAAACCAGTACGCGAGGCCTGATCTCAGGAAAAGGAAGCTCCTGAGCCATGATGGCGCGAGGGCTGAAGCCCGATTCAACAAAAACCATCCAGCAGGCAACAAAACAAAACCTAAGGAGGCCCATTCGGAAAATCCAAAACGGTGTGTGAGACATTTCCATCAAAATTAGAGGCATCAGAGTTGTTTCAACGATTCAAAAAACGAGAAGGCAAAAGGTTCAAATCCGAGTTAGAATCTTTTCAGCTTGGATCAGTGAGTGAGTGTATTGATTTCAATTTACCAATGCCCTTCCTCTGGAACTTACGTTATGCTGGGGGTTTTGAGCTTGCCTGAAAACCGAATGAGTCAAATGTTTGCTGTGGCATGAGGTCCCGAATCACATGTTCCTTGATCCAGCTTCTGGGCTTGGTGATAGGCTTGGTTGGCACCGCCAACTTCCTACCGATTTTCACGGGTACCGGTTTGTGGGAAGGTATAAAAAGCATCACCCTTTTTGTCGTCGCTTGGGCACTAGGAGGTCGCATGATGCTCAAGCCCGCCAACTTCCTCAAAAAAGCCAGAGATCAGTGAGGGTTCATCCCGACAGGTCTTCTTCATACAAAAGAGATTCGGAGCTTACTCGACCTCGACAATGACTCTTTGATAGCGAGTCAATGCCGGCTGTCCATCATCGGTAACAGCCAGAATCACGTGAAGGGTTCCCGTCCCCGGTGGCATGACTCGGGCGCTTGGCACCTCGAAAGAAGCCTCCGGTTGATCATGGCCCCGAATCTTCAAGGGTTGACCGGTGCTTCCACTGGAAACAGTAAAACTCCCTGCTTCGCCGTAGTAAAACCAGTGGTAGCTAAGAGCATCTCCATCTGGGTCTAGACAAGCCTTGGCACTGAGCTCAAGGGTCTCTCCCTTGCGTGCTGTTAGGTAGGGCGCATGGTCCAGCCGCACCACAGGTGGATGATTAGCCTCAGCATAACTTTTGAGGCACCAATCCATGCGCGCGGCAAAATCGTTTTGATAAGCCTCACGCCACCGCCAGATGGTTGCATGATTGGTTGTATGCCATTGCCCATCCTTACCCAAGACTTCATCCCTAGCATCGGTCCAAAGAGCACGTGTTTCAGGCTCCTGAAACCATTTTTGCATGCGCGGTGTGTAGGATTCATAACGCCCTCCCCAACTCCCCCAGTCAGGATGTCCAGGGGCATTAAGCCCATTCTCCACCAGTCCAAGAAAGCTTGGGGTATCCCCTTCCATCAGGAATTCCACCCTAGGATACTGCGCACCAAGAGGGCCCTTTCCCTGACGAATGTGAGTGTCAAGCCAGTCATTGCTTACCAAATCATAATCGCCCCCTGCGAAGCGTCCATGGAAGCGATCACCACTGATACCACTCCAAGTAGCATGATGGTAGGCACCACCGGCGTGCATACCGGGACTTGCCACATAAAAAAGAGACGGGAATGTTTTGCGGATCCAGGGCCCACTATTGTCCTGATCTGAAATAGTGTAGACCCTAAGCTTACTGATAAATGCCTTCAGCTCTGATGCTGAGCGGGTCGCACGAACTTTCCACAGAGCTTGGGCCAGCACATTGGGTCCGCCCCAGACTGTGACCCATATGGGTCGTACATCGCTGCGGTCGGCAACTTCAATAAGCCAGTCCGAACCCGAAGAATCCATCCCTTTGCCCACCGCTCTCATTCCGTAGTCAGCACGGCCTTCCTTTATTATCGAGAGGAGCGATTGGGCGCTTGGGTAACCTGGTTCGTGAAGATTCAAATTAGCTTGAACCTTACCGTAGGCCTCCACAATTTCACGGATGCGCCAGGCCGCAGTCTGGTCAGGTTGATGAATGGAAGTCGTGGCGACCAAGCCTTCCAAATCAAAATGGTTGGCGTAGGTCAAAAGACGAACAAGCGATTGAGCGTCGTCGGGTTCGTTCTCGATATCTGTGAGCACAAACAAACGCTCTCTGGCCTGAAGAGAACCCACAAGCAATAGCGATAGGAACCCAACAAAAAGGCCTCTAAAAATAAGGTTCATAGCCATATCCTGTTGCAGGAGGGCTATTTACTTCAAATAAAATAGTTTCTTACCGATCAAGTAATTGCCGCATGGCTTCCATGAGAACCCCTTCCACTTGAGGGGCCACTCGTGATGCACGCGGGCTGGCCTCATAACCCCCTTGGGCATATTGCGCCTCAGTGCAGATGTATCCGGGGGCGTAGTCTCCATAAGCAGCCATGGTGACGAATTGATCGGGTCGCATACGCTGAGCAGCCAACTGGTAAGCCACCGAACATTCTCCCGGCATAAACAGCAGCCGAGCTTTACCCAGACTTAAGCAGTGCAGATCCATGGATTCCCCCTTTTCACAGCGCTCCGCCCAGGCAAGATCCTCAGCAATGCCAATCATGGTGGCCGGATCACGCGAAGAATCTTCAAGTTGTGCCCGGCGCATGGGTCACTTCTTTTTTCAGTCGTTGCCGAATCAATGCAGTCTGGTCAGCTTTTGGAAGTCCAGACTGTGACAACAACCGCTCGAATTCGCCAGGACGCTGCTTGAGCGCCTCGAACTCCGCAAACCCCTCACGGGTAAGCGGGATGCCCAACGCCCGCATGAACTTGGCTTCGGGCGGCGTGGCGCCTTCGGCACGAATGGTCGCCTGAACATCTTCGATTTGTTTGAGCACCAGCGCTTTTTCACTCGCCAGTTCGGGGTTGTTCCCGATCCGACGGTATT
>JALRAZ010000349.1 GCA_023257935.1 Verrucomicrobiota bacterium | reverse complement strand
AGGATGGTTCCCATACAAGCCTGGAACGAATAAGCACTTGTCTCAGGTACAGCTGTGTGCGGGCAAACCGCCCCAATGAATCACTGCCTTTCACACAGCCCAAACCGCAAATCCGCACAGAAGCCCTTGGTTGTTAAGGTTTCACTTCAGCCCCTTCACTTCGGACTATGGTTGTCCCTGCACAGTCGAACTAGCGCGACCTTGGGTTTGGGTTTTAGCTCAATGCCAACCCAAGGCGCTATCGGCGTGACTTATTTTGCCAGAGACATGGCCACCATAAGAACGGGTCTGCCAGGCGAGCAAAAGGTCCTAGGGTGCCAGCTAATCCACTAGGGTGTATTCCACAGCCCAGTTTTTCTTTAAATCCTCCATGCGCGCATGGGTCTTAAAGGGTAACTTGGAGAGTCGCTCCAATTGATCTTTGGTTGCTTCGGATTTGTCGCCTTGGGGCCGGTCTTCAAAAAACCCCTGAGTGTGGGATGAGGAGGTATCAGCGTCGAAAAGAGTAGAAAACTTCATTGAAGTTCTCAATATGCGCTTGATTGGATGCAATGCAAGGGGCCGTGACTGAACTTTTTTATTTAGCCAGTCGCTTTGACACCTAATACCGCTCATGGAGTATGGGATAGCGGTTGCTTCAGTAAATCCCAGTGATGATTCTTGCCCACTTATGGGTGATTCTTCATGATGAAAGCCAAACCCACCCAGATAATAAATCGAGTTAAGAAGGTGTGAATCATGAGGGTCCCATCTGGCAAAGACGAATCTCTAGCCGCCAAGGATAACAGTGATCTGGCTGCATTTGGTTATACCCAGCAGCTGCGTCGCACCATGGGTGGGTTTTCAAGTTTTGCGGTGGCTTTTTCGCTGATCTCAGTGATGACTGGAGTTACCGCTAACTTTGGTCATGGGCTTCAACTGGTCGGTGGGGGAGTCTTGGTTTCCTGGCTGATTGTTCTATGTGGGCAGACACTGCTTGCCTTGTTGTTGGCCGAACTTTCCAATCGTATGCCCCTATCAGGCTACGGGTATCAGTGGACCAGTCGTTTGATCAATCCGCATTACGGATTCTTTGTCGGTTGGCTTTTGATCCTTCAATTCATCACGGGTTTTCCTGGAGTCTGTGCTACGTTAGGGGCTCAGTTGGGGAGTTGGTTGGGTGGGGCTTGGGGAGAGTCTCAGGGCTTTGTAGCGCTGACCCTAGGTGTCATCACCTTGACCACACTCATCCATTTGTTTGGGATCCGCATGGCTTCCCTTGTGAATGATGCGGGCGTGTGGACTGAAATGCTGGGCGTACTCGGAGTGGGAGGTGTCTTGATGATTCATGCTCTCTTGAAAAAACCCTCTTCAGCGGTGCTAGTCGATACCACCCAGTTTGAGACCGGAGACACTGCAGGCATGGCTGCCTGGGCTTTGTCCCTATTGGTGGGTGCCTGGTGCCTGACGGGTTTCGAAGCGTCTGCTGACATGGCTGAAGAGACCCATCAGCCGCGTAAGGTGGTCCCTCGAGCCATGCTTGTATCCCTGCTCAGTTCGGGGTTTGCGGGTGCTTTATTGATTGGCGGGGTCCTTTTGGCCATGCCAAATCTCAAAGAGGCACAGAGCATGAGTGACCCACTCATGCAAACACTCCAGAGCGTTGTAGGAGCCAAGTGGATGGGCCTCTTGAGGATCGTGATTTTGATTTCCATCTTTGCCTGTGGTTTGGCTTGCATGTCCGCTACCAGTCGACTCCTCTTTTCACTGGCTCGCGATAAGATGCTTCCATGTGCTACCTGGTTGTCACGGGTTTCATCCACCCAAGGGACCCCGCGCAATACGATCCTGCTTGTTTTCCTCCTGTCCTCGCTTGTGATCATCTTGCTGCCCAGGTTGGATATGATCACTCAAATATCCGCTGTGGCGGGCTACATGGGCTATGCAGGGATCGTGCTTGCTGTGCTGATGACACGGGTGCCACCGCCGACCTCTGGCTTTTGCCTGGGATCTGTCAGGCCTGTGGTGGGTATCCTGGCATTGCTATGGGTGTTGGGGGTGGTGCTGGCCTTGACGCTGCCGCCCAATGATATCAAGGGTTTTGAGACAAGGCATCTACCTGCCTGGTCTACCGCTGGGGGCGCTTTGGTAGGTTTGTGTGTTTACTTGAGTCTGGTTCGCAAGCGACTGCTGGAAGGAAAAGCAGGTCCTCCTCAGGGGAGCAATATGAATCAAGGGAAATAATGAGATGATCGGTATATCAGGACAAACTAATGTGCTTAGCTCCCGTTTTGGTAGAGGGGCTGCTGATGGGCTCGGCAAGGATCTGGGGAGCTTTGTGGTCGCGACCATGGAAGTGCCTTGGGGTTTGGTGAAGGAACGACTCGGTGCTGATCCCACTCAGGTGCTGATGGTTGAAAACATGCAATTGGAAACCATCGAGCGCCAACTTGAGAGTGTGGGAGAAGTGGACACGGTCTTGGGCGTCGGGGGTGGCCAGGCCATTGATTTAGCCAAATACATCGCCTGGAAGCGTCAGCTGCCCTTGGTGACCTTGCCCACCGTACTCAGCGTCGATGCTTTTGTTACCCCTGCCGCGGGCATTCGCCGAGGGCACCGTGTGGATTATGTGGGGGAGAGTAGCCCGAACCCTCTGGTGATAGACTACGACGTGCTGCGGACGGCACCCCCGGAACTGAACATAGCAGGAGTAGGGGATTTGCTTTCCATTCATACCGCTTGTTTCGACTGGGAGCTGGCGCACATGGCTGGTGCCAGTGAGTATCCCTTTTCCCAGAGAGATGTGGATGCGGCTCGCCAGATTCTGAGTGCGGTCATGAGTCAGGCTGTGGCCATTCGTGAATGCACCGATGAGGGGCTGCAGGCCATCGTCGATGGCTACATGCGAGTCAATACGATTTGTCTGCCTGCGGGACATTATCGGGTTGAGGAGGGGAGTGAACATTATCTTTTCTACGAGCTGGAGGAGCGACTGCAACGCCCTTTCATTCATGGATGGATCGTGGGACTTGGTGTCCATTTGCTCAGCCGACTCCAAGGGAATCAGCACGAGGAAGCGGTGGCTTTCATGGAGGAGGTAGGGCTGCCACATCAGCCAAGTGACCTTGAAATTCGAAAAGAAGACCTCCGCGCTTCGCTGCTGGCGCTCAATGACTATATTCGTAGTCGATCTGATTTGTGGTACACCGTCTTGAATGAACGCGAAATCAACCAAGCATGGGTCGATGATGCCCTTGGGACGCTGAGCTTTTAAGCACCGGGTTGCGGGTTCTCAGCAAGCTTACTCAAGTGCTGGTTGATCCATCTGCGGAAAAAGATTTCAGGCTCCTGGGTAGGGTCCATGCCATACCTGCGATCCAGGAGTTTTCCCTGATGCATGAGCACAAAACAGGGGAAGTTCAGATCAGGGACAAAACGGTTGACCAGCAACGGGTTGTCATCCACCTCGATCTTGAAAACTTTCAGTTGCCCGCCGAAGCTCGGTGCCACGCTTTCAAGGGCGGGGCTTGCTTCCAGGCAGGCAAAACACCATTCTGCCCAAAAATCAAGGAGCACCAGCCCTTCTTCCGCTTTCATCAAAGACTCCAGCGTGTTGTCGGTGGCCTTGACAATGAGCGGTTCCTGAGGTGGTTCCAGTCGGCACTGAGCCAGGAAGGCAACCATGCAGGCAATATCCTCTTGAGCCTGTGGGTTGGCAAAAGAAGGCATGCGTGATTGACCATCCACCTCATGCATGTGACGTGGTTCGGCAATCACCGCATTGGGCTCGAGAATCGACTGAGCGATGACTCCGACGCTCAGTCGGCTGCCGACATCTGCCAGGTCGGGGCCGGTATTCTCCCAATCGGGTAGGCCCGGGGCCTCTTCATTTCCAAGCTGATGACAGTGCCAGCACCCGTAGCTATAAAAGGCATCGTGACCCTTTTGAATTTGTGAGGCGGTGGGTTTTAGAATGGGCTCAAAGTCCTTCTCAAGACCCATAGAGTCAGATGTAAGGGTTTCACTCCTTGCCCCTTTGTCGGCATGAAGATTGTCCGTCTCATTTTCGACTCTGGCCTCGGAGCTAGGTCCATGCTCGGGAGCACAAGCCAACAGTGTAACCAGCAACGGTAAGGCGAACCAGTAAGGGCTTGTAAGGCGATCCATGAAACTGAAAGGGATACTCATGGAATCGTGCTTGCAAAAAGAAGGTCAATCTGAAGGCATTCTTTAGCCATCAGTGACCGATCGATCCGTCATAGTAGAGAAGGAAATCGTCGTTTGCTTGGGTCGCCAGCGCAGCCTGGCTCCATTTGGCAGCCACCCCTTTAAGGCGTCCGCATTTGTCCACCATGGGCTCATTTTTGGCATCATAAAGTTGCCAGACCACATCCTGGGCTTCGATCCAGCAAAAGAGGACCTCGCCCCGCTTGTTCACAGCAACCACTGAGCGGCTGGTGGCGTTGCCCGAGTCCGGTGCGGCGACACTGGCCGTTGGATCGAGGGCATGGGCAAAGGAAGCCACTCCCCGAGTTTGGAATCCGAACACGACGTCTTTGGGCCCTTGGGCCATTGAGTAAGGTGCCCCTGGGCAGCCGCAGTTCTCCCATTTTTGCACCAACTGTTTGGTCCAGTTTTGTCCATCATCCACAGAGCTAAGCAGGAAGGTATCCTTGTCCCAGGTGGTGGCGGAGGTCTTAACCGAGTTGCGGTGTATGACATGCATCACCCCCTCCGCATCAATGGTGGCCTGGATAGGGCAACAACGGCAATTGCCCTCGATATCGATGTCCAGCTTGGCTGGTTGGCTCCAGTGAGCCCCTTCATCGGTGGAGGTAGCCATGTAAAGATCACGCACCATTTCCGGGCCCGGCTCGGTTTGCCCTGCCCAGAAGGCGTGCACGAAGCCGGTCTTGGGGTGGACGGTCACCGCACCCACCCCTTCGAACCCAATGGTCTCACCCACCAGATTGGTCTCCCGTTCAAAAGCCGTGCCGGCGTCATTCAATCGGGAGTGGAGCATGTAGCGCAGAACAAAGAACCGTTGCTTGGACTGGAACATGGCCTGATAGGCTTCTTCACCCATGGCCCGTTTGGAATATTGCGGGTTGGGGCGGGTGATGACATGCACACGGCCTTTGGGGCTGACAGTCATGTTAAAGCCAGCAGCCATGGCTTTGGCGTCCTGGAGTACCGCGATGGGGGCCGAAAAGGACAGCTTCTCAGGATCATGGGTCACGTAAAACAGCTCGCCACGAGCCTTGCCACTCTGGTGGACAATGTGCACCCTGCCTGATGCATCCACAGCAGCTTGAGGTCGCATGGCCCCATCGGGTAAACGATAAGTGTGGATGGATGTTTCAGCGGCAGTGGCGGTGACACAAATAGTGAAAGCAAGCCAGGCTAACAAAGGGGATCGATTCACGGTTTTCATGCAGGCAGCAAGGTCTAGGGGTTAGAAATTATGGTTCCATACCTCCTTGAATGTCAAAGAATCAGTCTGTCATGGGGGCGCCGAATAAGCCTCTTGCTTAGCGTGGTTATTTTTGTTGCTCACTCTAGCGAACATGCCTATGTTTCTGGCTCGATTGCTAATACATTAGCGTCATCGACCTTCCTTAAGCACGCTTAGCTCAGTGGTAGAGCACTGCCTTCACACGGCAGGAGTCGCTGGTTCGAACCCAGCAGCGTGCACCATCAGTCTTCAAGCCTTCTCGCCTCGCATTGGTTTAGTTA
>JALRAZ010000327.1 GCA_023257935.1 Verrucomicrobiota bacterium | reverse complement strand
CATTCTTTGCCCTCTCTTCCTCAAGCCTTTTGGTTTCTACTTCCTTGGCCAGTTTACGCTGATGATCTTCCATCGCACTCGTCATTAGGAACAGCGCGGTATTTCTGATGATTGGATTTCTCATAGCAGCTCTCCTACAGTGGGTTAGATTCTGTTTCGGACTACCCATCTATTTACTCGAATTCTTTCCGAACTCGGAGGAGAGTTGGGGGAGAAAATACTGGTTTTCTTTCAGAATAGCCTTTAGAGAATGAAACACCACCATCACTTTTCAACTATTTTTGTAGGTACAAGTGACCGTGACACCTCAGAAGAAACAGGAACTTTCTACTTCTGTGATTGAGCGTATTCGCGTCTATGCCAGATAAAACTGACCGCTTCTCCATGGAATCAGTCAGGCCAATTCATGTGAAGCGATTTTTCTAGGCAAGCCGGCGACGCAGTCGCCTCACGGCGGTCAGGAAAGCATCCATTTCACTTTCCGACCCAATGGTAACCCTCAATCGATCACTCAACCCCTCTGAGGCGAACCATCGCACCAGAATTTTGTGCTTCCTAAGCCCCTCGAACCATTGCTTTGCTGCCACGCCGGGAGGCCGAGCGAAAAGGAAATTAGTCTGACTCGGGAGCACTTCAAAACCTTCGGCAATCAATGATGCGGAGACCTGCTCCCTAAGCCGGATAATGCGCCTAAAATTGGCACGGTAGTAAGCTCCATGTTTGAGGGTCGCCTCAGCAGCTACCTGCCCCAGTCCATTCACATTGTAGCTGTCTCGAATCCCATCCAGGGCCTGAATGAGGGCAGGATGTCCGATGAAGTAACCAATGCGCTGAAAACAAAGCGAGTAGGATTTGGAAAAAGTGCGTGAAATGATGACATTGGGCATCTTTCTCACCAACTCTATGGCATGCTCGCTGGCGAAATCCGCATAGGCCTCATCCAGGATCACCACACCATCTTGAGCTCGGCACAACGAAGCGAGCGTGGCAGTGGCATAGCCTCGGCCTGTTGGGGCATTGGGGGTCGTGACCAGACTGAGGGCTGCCTTAAAATCCCAAGCACCTTCCCGCCGCATGGCTGCCAGTGAGGGAATGCCATAGTCAGGAGCTAAGGCGACTGGATTAAGACGCGCCCCGTGAATGGAAGCCAGAACCGGGTAAAGGGAATAACTTGGCACCCAAAACTGGATGGTCGAGGCTGCAGGCTCGGTCACTCGGCCTTTGACTGGTAAGGGTTCGACAAACGCACGCGTAGCCAGAGCCAGCAGCTCATCCGAACCATTGCCCACCATCACATGATCGGCTGGCACCCCATGATGGCGCGCCAAAGCTTCTCGAAGCCGCTGGGCCCGCGGATTGGGGTATAAACGGAGTCGTCCATCGACTGCTTGCTTGATGCTTTCAAGCACTTGGGGTGCCGGCGGATAGGGATTCTCGTTGGTGTTGAGCTTAATCAACCCCTTGATCTTAGGTTGCTCGCCAGGGGTATAGGGACTGATGGCACGGACCGCTGAACGGATCCATTCGGGACGTGGTGATAAGCGAGAAGCCATGAATGTGAGGGATCAGGATCGGCGGATCTCAGCGGACTGACCATGTGCGTCGAGTCCTTCCATGCTGGCAAAAGCCCTGACTGCTGGCAAGGCCCGCTGGAGGTTTGATGCGGAGTATTCCACCAGGCTGGTGCGCCGCTGAAACTGGTCCACTGTCAGGCCTGGAAACGAAGCCCCGGCTCCCCCGGTAGGCAGGACATGGCTTGGCCCGGCCACATAATCTCCAAGCACAGTTGGCGAGTGATTCCCCAGGAAAATCGCTCCAGCAGTGACAATTCCGCGGGAAAGGGTGCGAGCATCTTGGGTCATGATCTCACAATGCTCTGGAGCAAACTCATTGGCCATGGACACAGCCTGATCGAGATCACGAACTTGAATCAACCAGCCATTTTTTTTGAGGCTTTTTTGGATGAAGGAAGTTCGACTCAAGCTCGCGAGCTGATCTTGGATTGCTCCCTGAACTTCCTTAATAAGACGGGCACTGGTCGACAGCAGGCATACGCGCTCCTTGCCCGACCCGTGTTCAGCCTGCGCCAGCAAGTCAGCCGCCACGTAAGCAGCATTAGCGGTCTTATCGGCGATCACCAATACCTCACTGGGGCCTGGCAACAAGTCGATGGAAACATGTCCCACCGCCAAGCGCTTTGCCGCCACGACATATGCGTTGCCCGGACCAAAAATCTTATCAACCTTTGGTATGCTGCGGGTGCCATAGGCCATCGCAGCGATGGCCTGTGCTCCACCCAGTTTGTAGATCGCCGTTGCCCCAGCATGCTTGAGTGCAAAAAGTAAATCCTGATTGACCTCGCCTTGTTGATTGCACGGGGTGCAGACCACAATCTCTGGACAACCAGCTACCCTGGCCAGTCCCACCGTCATCAACGCGGTGGAGGCGAGCGGCGCAGTCCCCCCTGGCACGTAAAGCCCCACGCGACGAAAAGGATCGTACTTTTCACCAACCCGGGCACCATGACTGTTGCGTCCCTGCCATCCCTTACGCCGAGATTGACGCCCAAATGACTGGATGTTGGTATAGGCCTCCTTGACCGCTGCACGAGTGATCGAGCTGACTTTTTTGGAAGCGGCCTCAAGCTCTAAATCAGTGACCTGAAGTTGGCTGGCCTTAAGGCTGGCCCCATCAAATTTTCGCGTAAACTCAAGCAGCGCGGCATCCCCACCCTGTTTGACCTCTTCCATGATGGCACGAGTACGGCCTTCGATAGTCGAATCAAACAGACTTGAGGTAGAGAGGACTTTCTTCCACTGTCGCTGAAAGTTTTTGTCTGAATACACCGCAACGTTCATGATGGCTTACTCATACGATCAAGCTGTGAGGTTTGCAAACGACAAATCCTGCCCAAGACCAGCCTTGCCCGATGTGGCTGGAAAAAACAACCCCTCTCAACCCTGTCCAGATCAGGATGCCAGTTAACTGGGTTACGCTTGCCAGTTTGAAGGGCTTTAGCCCATAGTCGATGCATGTTCCTGACTTCAAAAACCACAACCTGCTGCCTGGATTCGGGGGACTGCCAGAGGCTGCGCTGGTTACGACCCATCATGGCACTGGTTGTAGGTGGCATGCTTTGCTTGTCGGGCCAAGCTGCAGAGCGTCCTCCTAATGTCATCCTTATCTACGCTGATGATCAGGGGTCGGTTGATCTCAACTGCTATGGAAGCAAGGACCTTTATACCCCTCACCTTGACCAACTGGCAAAGGAAGGTATCCGCTTCAGCCAATTCTATGCAGCGGCACCGGTTTGCTCACCCTCGCGTGCGGCAGTCCTGACCGGACGTTTTCCACAGCATGCAGGCGTCCCGGGTAATGTCAGTTCCCAACAAGGCCATGAAGGTATGCCATCCCACCAAACCACGATGGCAGAAATGTTCAAGGCCTCAGGGTATGTGACGGGGCATATAGGCAAGTGGCATCTGGGCTATACACCTGCAACCATGCCCAACGCTCAGGGCTTTGATCACAGCTTTGGCCACATGGGTGGATGCATTGACAATTGGTCACACTTTTTCTACTGGCAGGGACCCAACCGCCACGATCTATGGCGCAACGGCCAGGAAATTTGGGAAGACGGTGTCTTTTTTCCTGACCTGATGGTCGAGGAAACCAGACAATTCCTGCAGGACAACAAAGCCAAGCCCTTCTTTCTCTACTGGGCCATCAACGTCCCACACTACCCACTTCAGGCTACCGAGGGATGGCGCCAGTTCTACCAACACCTCGAAGCGCCTCGTCGGCAGTATGCTGCATTCCTCTCAACGATGGACCAGAAAATCGGGGAAGTCCTCGCACTACTCGATGAGCAGGCCATCAAGGAAGAAACCATTGTTATTTTTCAATCGGACCATGGTCACTCCACCGAGGTGAGGACTTTTGGTGGCGGAGGGAGTGCTGGGCCCTACCGGGGTGCCAAATTCAGTCTTTTCGAAGGCGGGATCCGTGTCCCTGCCATCATCCGCTGGCCTGGTCACCTGGCTGCCAATGTGGTGCGAGATCAACTGGCTACCTCGATTGACTGGTTCCCGACACTTGCTGATCTCTGTGGCATCCCGCTCCCCGCCAAACCCATTGATGGCAAAAGTCTGCGCCCCATCCTGGATGCACCCCAGGCACCTGATGCACACCAGCGCTTTCATTGGCAGAGCGGCGGCGGCCAGCGACCTCAATGGGCTGTCAGACAGGGCCCATGGAAGCTGATCGCCAACCCAAACGATACCAGCAGCCCAAACCACCGTGTGCTGGAAGCTCAGCGCTTCCTTGTGAATCTCATCGAAGACCCTTCCGAAAAGACGAACCTGGCAGACCGGTTCCCGGAAAAAGTCAGGGAAATGGAACGTGCTCACGAGACCTGGGCGGCTCGCTGGAAACCTTGAATAACAAGGGATCAGCAGCTACCAGCCTGTCCGATGCGTGTTGCCATGAGCTGACTTAAGTCCTCGCCGCGCTATGGCTTGGTAACAAGATAAGACTGGCCGCTGAAGGCATGGCTCCATCAAACTCTCCTGATGTCCATAAGGGTGGGAATCCTGGGGGCCAGTGATCGACCTGAACGCTATGCCTGCATGGCAGCTCTCAGGCTTCAAGAAGCTGGCCATGAACTGGTGCTGGTCAACCCGAGCAGAGAGATGATGCTTGGGCAACCTTGCTGGAGCTGCCTCTCGGAACCAGGGATACCTATCCACACGATCACCGTCTACGTGCGCCCAGAGAGGTTGGAGTCACATCTTTTCGGGATTGGGCGGTGTGCTCCAAATCGCATTATTTTCAATCCAGGTAGCGAAGCCCCTTTTCACTACCCTAATCTAAAAAGTCAAGGGATTGAGGTGGTGGAGGCCTGTACATTGGTCATGCTAGCGCAAGGAACGTTTTGCTGATGGACCAGCCCCTCACTGGACTGAGAGGGGCTCACCTGATTGGGGATTGCAACGAGGGCTTGCAAGCCCTACCAGGCCCCAAGGCGATCATTCAATGCTCGGGTTAGCATGGCAACCCTATCCATATGTTGTGCGGCCACGTTTTGAGTCTCCCCATCGGGTTGTTGGTGGTCGTAGAGTTCCACGAACCCATCCCGATGCAGGATCAGTCGGTGGGATGAGGTTCTCAGGGTTCTGGCCTGAGCGGTATAAGCATAACTGGGGTGGCCCGGAAACTGAGGGTCCTCAAGTATAGGCAGGAGCGATTTCCCGTCCAGACCGGCGGGGATGGGCAAACCAGCCAACTCGCAGAGAGTTGGAAAAATATCCAAACTCTCCACCATAGAAGCCGTGGCCTCACCACGTCTGCTCATTCCTGGGTAAGCAATAATCAGCGGTGACCGAAGGGATTCTTCAAACAGAGCATGCTTACCCCAAATGCCATGCTCCCCTAAATGCCAACCATGATCTCCCCAAAGCAGGACCACCGTATTGTCCTTGAGCCCTGCAGTTTCTAAGGCCTTTAACAGACGTCCTACCTGCGCATCAGCAAAGCTCACGCACGCGGCATAGTGACGCCGCACTTCCTGAGCAAAAGCGGCATCCTGATTGGGATCCCTACCCCATCGCTGGTATTTCATAAATTCCCCAGACCCATGCCAGGTGGTTCGGCCCGCTGGTTTTTCAGGGTGAGGCACTGGAGGGAGCTCCAGATCTTGGTAAGGGCTCATGTAAGCAGCGGGCGCGCCGAAGGGAAGGTGCGGACGCAAGATACCTACGGCCATAAAGAAGGGGGTTTCTGCCGCTTGACCCAATGTGGTCAGCATGGCAACAGATTGATCAATGGAAGGACCATCGGGATAGATGGCATCTTCACCTTCCTCGGATTGAAACACGGCCATATCCTTGGCCTGAATGCGGATTTCACCATGCGCCAGTCCGTGCATCCAACCTCGGGGATGTTGCCAGGGACCGGCAGGTAGCAAGTGCTGATCCCACGCATTCGGCATTTCGAGCTGATCTGATTGATCCCAGTCAGCCCCTCCTCTTCCGCCGGGGTGATGCGAAACCTTGCCAATGGATACAGTATGATAGCCGTGCATCCGAAACCATGCGGGCAGGCTTGGGGGATAGGCCTTTGGGTTTTCTTGAAGATTGGCTGCACGCTGGAAAAGAGCCTGATTGCCGGATCCACCATAGCACCCAGTCAACAGTGTGTAGCGCGAGGCACCACAAGTAGGCGCCTGCACGTAGTGTGACTGAAACAAGCGCCCCCTCGATGCCAATTGGTCTATGTGGGGTGAATGAATATAGGGAACACCGTAGCACCTCAGTTCTGGGCGCAGATCATCCACACAAATCATCAGTATATTGGGTCGCTGAGCCGCCTGGGTATATTCAACGGAAGCGCCAAGCATCATCAGACACACTAGCGCAGCAGATAAAAGAGACTTCATTGGCAAGGATTCATCGTTGCCATAAACATGGGCTTGGTTGAAGCTTTAATTGAGGCATATGAGTCAGGCACGCACGCGACTGGATCAGGCACTGGTAGAACGAGGGCTGTATGAGAGCCGTGAAAAGGCAAGGCGCGCCGTGATGGCAGGTCAGGTGCTGGTTGATGGGCAGCCGGCCACCAAGCCAGGTCAGTCCATCAAGAAAGATCATGAGTTGGAACTCAAGGAAAAGGAGCGATTTGTCTCTCGCGGAGGCCATAAGCTGGATCATGCCATCGAAGCCTTTGGTTTATCCGTGGCTGGCCTGATTGCGGCAGACCTCGGGGCATCCACCGGTGGTTTCACCGATTGCCTGCTTCAGCGTGATGTCAGAAGGGTGCACGCCATTGATGTCGGTATGGGGCAGCTGGCGTGGAAACTCAGACAGGACAAGCGGGTCAGGGTCATGGAAAAAACCAATGCCAGGCATCTAAAATCAGACAGCCTTCCCGAAATGATGGACCTGGTGGTGATTGACTGCTCATTCATATCCCTGCGCCAGATCCTTCCAGCCGCTCAAGCCCTGCTCAGGCCGGGCGGGGATATCATCGCGCTGATCAAACCTCAATTCGAAGCGGGTAAGGAGATCGTCGATCGCGGTAAGGGCGTGGTCAGGGACCCTGCGATTCATGAGTCGATCCTCAAGTCCCTGAAAGTATTTGTTGATCAATCCCTGGCAATGGACTGGATTGATCATACCACCTCGCCCATACTGGGCCCAGCCGGGAATCGTGAGTTCCTGGTCAGGCTTCAAAAACATGCAACAAGAGATGACTCAGATCGGGCTGATCGCCAACCCTGAAAAGGCCGGTTGGCAAGAAGCGCTGGAAGAAGCTCAGCGCCTCATTCAGCAATCAGGTAGGGAGGCCATCCTGCCTGAAGGAATGCACTCACCAGAGACTTTTCGTGATGAAGGTGAAGCACTGATCCGTGGCATGGCAGAGAACTCTGACCTGTTGGTAGTCTTTGGAGGCGATGGCACAATGCTCCACGTCGCTCGATCTCTCGAAGGCTGCCCCACCCCAATCCTAGGGATCAATACCGGAGGTTTAGGATTTCTCACAGCTGCCCCGTATGCTGCCCTGGCCGAAGCCCTTCAGACCATCTGGCAAGGCCATGGCCTGAGGGACGTACGTCCTTCGATCCATGCGACGCTTTACCGCGAAGAGGCCATCACTCAGGAACTGAGTGCCATCAACGACCTGGTGATCAGCCGTGGAGGGGCCTCGAGAATGATCGAACTGGAAGTCAAAGTAGATGGTCAGCTCCTGACCCAATACCGTTGCGATGGATTCATCATTAGCAGCCCCACAGGTTCAACGGCCTACTCCCTTTCAGCGGGTGGTGCCATCGTTTGCCCCAGTGCGAGTGTCTTTACCCTGACTCCAATCTGCCCGCATACGCTTTCCAATCGATCGGTGATCGTGGACATGTCCTCGGTGATTGAGGTGAGTCTGCTGAGCGATGATGTTGAAATGTATCTCACTGCAGATGGACAAAAACAAATTACCCTGACCCCAAGGGACCGGATTCAAATCCTCGCCCGCCAGGGTCAAGTCACCTTCCTGAACCTCCCGGATAACCCGTTTTTTTCCATCCTGAGGCAAAAAATGCGCTGGAGCGGCTCCAGTGTCAGCCCTTCAGCCCCCTCATGATACGCTGGGACCTACTGAAATCAGGCAACGCAGGCTCAGTATCCCAGCGCCTCGGGGCCTCTTTGATGATCGCATGGTCCATCGGGCTGGCATTGCCCCTTTTCGGTCAACAAAGCATTTCTTTCCAAAGGGATATCCAACCCATCCTTTCCGAGCACTGCTTCCCATGCCATGGCCAGGATGAGGCAAGGCGCAAGGCTGACATGCGCCTGGATCAACTCGATCGCCAGGATGAACTCCCTGCTGGAACCATTCGACCCGGAGCAGCGGCGCATTCCGAGCTCATTAAGCGAATCCTTTCATCCGATCCCGATCAGATCATGCCGCCACCCGAAGCCAATCTTGATCTCAATATTCAGCAAATAGAACGCCTGAGTCAGTGGATCAATGAAGGGGCCAATTGGCAGCCACATTGGTCTTTCACTTCTCCCACTCGCCCTCCCCTACCCAAAGTAGCAAACGCCCAATGGATCAGGAATCCGATCGATTGCTTCATCCTCCATCAAATGGAAGTCAGAGGGCTCACCCCCAACCCGCAGGCAACCCTGCCAACACTGGTTCGGCGGGTGGCCATGGCGCTCAATGGCATGCCCCCTGACTGGGATCTATTACAGGTTAGCCAAGAGCAGCGATCATCCAGGACTTACGAAGGTTGGGTCGAACAATTCCTAGCTTCGCCCCACTATGGGGAAAACATGGCCTTGAACTGGCTCGATGCCGCGCGCTATGCCGACACACATGGTTATCAAAATGACGGTGAGCGAGAAATGTGGCCATGGAGGGATTGGGTCGTCCAGGCCTTCAACCAAAACATGCCTTATGATCAGTTTACATTGGAACAACTGGCTGGAGATCTCCTCGAACATCCCACCTTGGACCAGATCATCGCCACGGGATTCAATCGTAACCATCGATACAACTCTGAGGGAGGCAGCATCCCTGCTGAGGTCATTACCGAAAACGTGGCTGACCGCATCGAAACCACCATGACAACCTGGACGGGACTGACCCTGCAGTGCGCTCGATGCCATGATCACAAATATGACCCCTTCTCAATGCGTGACTATTACGGTCTGTTTGCCATTTTCAACCGTATTACCGAGAGCGGCAGGGCCATCAGGGATGGCAATAGTGAGCCTTTCATCATAGCCCCAACCCTGAGACAACGTGAGACCCTTCATGCACTGGAGCAAGCCAAGCAAAAGGCAGAGCAGCAACTCGCCAACCTGGAGGACTTAATTGCTGCAGAACTCGAGATTTTCGCCAAGCAACATCATGATGACATCGCCCAACTCAGCTGGATGGAAAAGGGCTTGCTTCATCATCGTTCTCTGGATGCAACCCTGCAAGGATTTGACGCTGACCCCACCCATCAAGACAACGCGAAGGTGTTATCTGAGCCCACTTGGAGAGATGGTATCCTTGGGCAGGCAGCTTTACTGGACGGCTCGTGGGGAGGAGACCTGGGTCTCATGGGTGATTTCACTAACCAAACCCCCTACAGCATCAGCCTCTGGTTTGAACCTGCTGCATCCAGCTATGGAGCCGTCTTTTCTCGCATTGAGGACGGAGTTAACGGCAAGGGCTACCAACTGACCTACGAAGATGGTGCCTTGTGCTTCCTGTCAATTTCTCAGGGTTATGCAGGCCGGATTGGCATCCGAACCCACTCGACTTTTCCTCCAGGAAACTGGCTGCATGTGGCCATCACCTATGATGGCAGCATGAGCGCAAGAGGGCTTCAAATCCATGTCAACGGACAAGCCATGGACTGCAAGATCACTGAGAACAACGACTCCAACCCTGGTGGGATCGCAGGCCAGCCCTTCCGCATTGGCAGCAGTCCCATGGCGGCATCCGCCACAGGGAAAATCGATGAGTTGCGCCTGTATGGGAGAGTGCTCGAAGCAAGGGAAATAGCCTGGCTCTCTGAACCTGAGGCCTTGAAGGATATTTTGAGTATGCCAGCCGACAAGCGTCAACCCCGGCAGCATGATGTTGCCAGAGCGCTTTACCTGCAAAACACCAAACAGCCAAGGGTTCTCGCTGCAGTGGAGCAATTGGAGGCAAGCACTGAGAGACTGCAAACCTACCGAGCATCCCTGCCCACAGTCATGGTCATGCAGGAGCTTGATGAGCCACGAAAAACCTTCCTCCTTGAGCGCGGTCAGTACGACCGGCCTCTGGACCCGGTCCAACCTGCCCTGCTCGACCAATTACTCCCTCCTGATCCTGGGTGGGATCTTAACCGACTTGGTTTAGCACGCTGGCTCATTCACCCTGATCACCCACTCACGGCCAGGGTTCAGGTTAATCGGCTCTGGCAGATGATTTTTGGAAAAGGACTGGTAAGCACCAGTGAGGATTTTGGCATTCAGGGGAATCCCCCCTCGCATCCCCAACTCCTGGATTGGCTAGCCTGCGAGTTCATGGAAAGCGGTTGGGACATCCACCACATCCTGCGCTTAATGGTCACCAGCGCCACCTACCGGCAAACGACACGGGTGCGGGATACACATCGGCGTCTTGATCCAAACAATACATGGCTAAGCAGGGGGCCAGGAATGCGACTCTCGGCCTTTGCCATACGAGACCAGTGGCTGGCAGCCTCAAACCTGCTGGTCACTCACCTTGGAGGCCCCCCAGTCTATCCTTATCAGCCAAGGGATCTCTGGAAAGAACTCAGTCGCAAGACTTATCCCCAGTCTCAGGGAGCTGATCTTTATCGACGCAGCCTTTACACCTATTTTAAGCGAACCATCGCCCCTCCTCTCCTGGCGACATTTGATGCTGCAGAGAGAGAATCATGTGTTCTCCGAAAGGAGAACACCAACACCCCTCTACAGGCACTGGCACTCTTTAATGCCCCCATTCTTCAGGAGGCGGCGCTAAAACTCGCTGCCGAGGCCCTGCAGCGTTTCCCCGATTCACCCCAAGCACAGGTCGAGGACCTTTTTCACCGGATCCTCCTGCGAAGCCCCTCTAAAACAGAGCTTACGCACCTGACCGCATCCCATCAAAACTACCGAAAGATGTCAGGTGGCGGCACAGAACCCATTGAATGGCAAAATGATGCCTCGACTCTTTTGGTTCCGCCAGAAGTGTTTCCTACTTTCTGTCTCACATTGGGCTTAATGGCATTGGATGAGACGCTAGCCCCGAGGTAGCTCATTGGAGGACACCGCGTTAGGCTAGAATGATTCGATCAAGCAACACACCATAGAGCAGGTAAAAGTAGAACGGGCCTCGGAGAAGCCACACACGGTAAACGGCTTTCCGAGGCCCGCCAAATCCTGCCTTACGACAAGAAAATTGACTATTTTCCCGTTAGGGAGCGATGGAACGACCAAACTGTATAGGCAACTGGTCCCCGGGGCCAAGCACAATCGGACTCTGAGAATCATCGGCCACATCCTGCCAAGGTCCACGAATATCGACCGCTGACTGAAGTGTCCCCGTCCATTCGATCACAAGATTCTCACCATCACGTCGGATACTGACCTCTGGGATGACCTGCTGAAATTCACCTGAGGTGATCCTGATGTTATCAAATCCAACGATTTCATTCCACCAGGTGGTGACACTTTCCACGCGCAACCTGAGCTCGGATAGGCCTGATGGGATATCATAGGTGACATCACGGAAGTTCAGATCCAACCGAGTGGGTTCATTGCCGTTGGTGGCCTGATCATTGAAAAACTTATCATTTCCTGATGGCGCCGAAAAACTGATCAAGGGGCTATTTCCCTCATCGATGTAAAAATTCAGAAAATCTGAGGTTTCAAAGTCAAGGAACGTTGCCGCGACGGCAACAGTCAATTTCAGATGATCCTTGCCTGCCACGTTAATAGGCTGATTCCAAGTGATGGATTTGGTCGCCACGCTTGGCTCAAATTTGTTAAGCGCTGACCCAGCAAAAAAGGCTTCGCCTTCGTAGCCCCCAAAAGCCCCGCCACCAAAAACACTTCCGCCATCTTCAGGTGACTCGATGGCAACCAGAAAAGGAACCACTTTTTCTTCTGGAGGCGCTGTCACGGCATAGGTTGTGACGTTGATATTGCCTACCAGGGTAAGGGTATTACTGATGGGACTGATGGGTTCCCATTCCCAATCGTCAACCGTCGAGGGGGTGCCACCACCCGCGGTGAAGGCAGTGATCAATTCACTGCCAAAGCCACCACCGGCATTGTAGGCCATCCATTCGAAATCAAAAGTGCCAGCCGGAAAGTCCACGTCGACTGTGGCATATCGAAAGGCTCCGGTTCCATCCAATGAAACCACTTTATCTGCATCACTGATGCCGTTACGGTCCAGGTCAATACGCAGGTAGCCCCCATCATCGGCTCCCATGCCAATCGATATCAGGCCTGCCGAGTCAACCTTGACTTTACCTGTCGCCACCGTGACAAGCGCACCGGTTGGGTTGCCAGGTGCCGCAAAATCCCCTCCGAAGACACCACTTGCAGGATTGCCAGAAGCGGTGAGATCTGCTTCCGAAACG
>JALRAZ010000258.1 GCA_023257935.1 Verrucomicrobiota bacterium | reverse complement strand
ATGGCCACCAACTTTTTGAAGTCTACATTTTCTTGGACCGTTTTTTCAATGGTCATGTTCAACCGTCTTCCTTTCTTCCTCTTGACCGCCGCCTGAAAAACTGGCCCAAAGAGAGTGAGAGGATTTGAATAAGCAGATCCTCGAAATGAAGCAAAAGAGACACAAACCAGAAGAGATCATCAGGTTGCTACGCGAGAGCGATAGCAGTGATTTAAACCAGGAAGCATTCTGTCGTCAGCAGCAGATTTCTATCGCCACTCTTCATCGATGGCGGAAGAAGTATGGGCAAATGGATGAAGCCGATGCCAAGCGCTTAAAGGCACTTGAGAAGGAAAATGCGGAGCTCAAAAAGATGTATGCCGACGCGATGTTGGGTATCAAGGTGCTAAAGGAGACAATCGAAAAAAAGCTGTGAGTGTGGCGCACCGACGGGAACTGGCTCGGCAGATCATTTCGGAAAGGCTCTGTAGCCAACGCAAAGTCTGTGAGTACTTCAACCTTCATCGATCAAGCTTCCGTTATCAAATGATCTATCCCAACCAGAAACAGGAACGAGTTGAAGAGGCGATCGTGCAAGAAAGCCTTACGCATCCCGAACTTGGGTCTGATAAGATTGGGAGACTCGTTAGAAAACAGGGCATCCGAGTCAGCAATCAACGGATTCGAACAGTACGTCGCACAGAAGGCTTAGTGGTTCCTCCTCCTCGAAAGAAAAAGTGTAGACGAGGCGCGTCGACCGGAAATCCTCCCCAGAGAGCGAACTATCGAGGGCATGTTTGGACATGGGATTTTATCCATGACCGAACGATTCGAGGGGGAAACTGCAGAATCCTGAGTATTGTTGACGAGTTTACTCGAGAGTGCCATCAGCTCCATGTCGATCGAAGTATTGGCTCCAAGAAGGTTAAGGAGCAACTTATGAGAGTCATTGAAGCACAGGGAGCACCAGCATATATCAGGTCAGACAATGGCCCAGAGTTTATCGGTAAAGAGCTCTGCAAGTGGTTGGAACACTTGAAGATCAAGACGCTCTACATCGAGCCAGGATGCCCGTGGCAGAATGGCTATGTTGAGAGTTTTCACGACAAGTTTCGTCGAGAATGCCTGGCTCGGGAACTGTTCTTTACCCTGAGTGAATGCCGGGTCGTGGTGTCGGACTGGAGAAGGAAATACAACGAAGTGAGGCCTCATAGGAGTCTTGGAATGAAAACTCCCGCCGAGTTCGCTCGGCAAACAATCAGCCCAGTTGAACGAACATCGCCCGACAAGGCCCACCCTCCGTTTCGGGCTTCGGCCTCAACTCCAGGAGGGCCTTGCCGAACAGACCAACAACCATTAACATCCCAAGAACCTTCTCACTCAACTTGGGCCAAAAACTGAAGGGGTGGCACCAGCAGCATGCTCCGAGTAGCCTCCTGGGTGTAGGCAGCGCGCAACTGTTCGGAGGTCAACAGAGAGGGAAATCGAAAACAAAGCACCCCCACGAGTGAAAGTCATCCAAGCAGGGCTGAGGCATACCCCGAAATAAAACCCTCACCCCAACGAAGTGCCTGATCCTCCTTGAATGGGGTTGGTTTGCTCAACATAAGCTCACACTGCCCACTTGGGATCTGTGGGTAAAGGATGGATTCATTCTTGATGGCGATTGTGCCAGGGAGTTTTTTGATCGACCTCGTGCCGTTCATGAATGGAGTTTAGGCTTAGCATGACTTGTGATGATTCACCATGGCCTGACAGATCATGAATGCACGGTCTGCCTCCATGACTGGAGAGCATAAGGCCTTAAGCTTGGCTGGATGGGGATTTTGACAAGTATCACCCCTTCCTCTAGAAACACATCATGTTCGAACGCCTTTTTCATGGTGTCCTCCTTCTGGGGTGTGCCTTGCATGCCCTCGCTGCAGATCCCAGACCCAGCCGTCTGGACGCAGTGAATATCCTGCAGCACCTCCAGCCCAATCCCATGGCTGGAGTCGTGGATCCCTCGCATCGTGAACTGCTTGAGGGGTTTTATGTCACTCAAGGCTTCAGGGTTGATTTGATTGCACGAGATCCGGAGCTGGTTCAGCCGATCGCCTTCACTTTTGATGCCTTGGGGCGCCTCTGGGTTCTCGAGGCCCTGAGTTACCCCGAACGGCAGCGCGATGGGGAAGGCAAGGATCGACTCCTGATTTTTGAAGATTTTGATGGTGATGGATCCTTTGAGAACCGGAAAGTTTTTGTTGATGGACTCAATTTGGCCAGCGGTTTTGAGCTTGGTTTTGGTGGGGTTTGGGTGGGAGCAGCCCCTCAATTGCTTTTTATCCCAGATCGAGACGGTGATGATGAACCTGATGGCCCTGCTGAGGTCGTCCTGGATGGCTTTGGTTATCAGGATACTCATGAGACCCTCAATAATTTCATTTGGGGACCCGATGGTTGGCTGTATGGCCTGCAGGGAGTTTTCAATGCCTCCATGATCGGCCTTCCGGGTAGCGAGGTTTCTGATCGGGTTGCGATGCGTGCGGGGGTATGGCGGTTCCATCCCATCAGAAAAGTATTTGAGGTGTTTGCTCACGGAGGGAGCAATCAATGGGGTCTTGATTTTGATCAACACGGTGAATGGTTCATGACCCACTGCCGGAGTTTTTGGGGTGGCGGGCCCACGACCCATGTGATGCAGGGTGGTCATTACTGGAATCAGGCCAATGATCATTATCCCGACTTCATCGAATCCTCTCCCCCTGAGGAGCTGGCTTCATTCAGGAACTACCTCATGGCCTCGGCCCGTTATGGGCATGGGGAGGGGGGGGCTGGTTCGGCGGGGTCCAGTGCCATTTACGGAGGGCATGCCCATGTGGGAACCCTGATTTATCAGGGCGATCAGTGGCCCGAGCCACATCGCCATCGGCTGTACACGCACAATCTACATGGGCGACAGATGAATGTGCAGACAAACCTGCCTGATGGTTCAAGTTACCAAACGGTTCACGCAGGTGCCGATTTCCTTTATCACGTTGATCCTTCCTACCTGCCTGTTGATTTGAAAACGGGGCCTGATGGCTCGGTTTATTTCAATGATTGGGCGGATCTGCAGCATTGTCATCATCCCAATCATGCAAAGTGGAATCGATCCAGCGGCAGGCTTTACCGCATTGTTTACCAGGATCGGTATCAGCCCCATTTGATTGATCTGCATCGCAAGTCAGACCGAGAACTTGCCTGGCTACATCTGCATCGAAACAATTGGCATGTACGCATGGCAAGGAGGCTACTCATGGAAAGAGCCTCCATGAATCAGGATGTGGATCCGGAAGCGGTGGAAGTGCTTAGGCAACTGTCGCTTGAGCATGCGAATGAGAATCGCCGACTCCGTGCGCTCTGGACCCTTCATTGCATTGGGGCGGTTGCAGAGGAAGACTGGTCCGCCTATTTCCGAGATGCTTCTGCCGAGGTTCGGGGTTGGGCTGTGAGCCTTGTGTGTGATGCCGAAGAACTCTCTCCAGCTCTGGCTGGGCGCTTGGTCCAGCTGGCATCAAGCGAGGCATCTCCCAAGGTGCTGTTGCGGCTGGCATCAGTGCTGCCAGCCATGGAGTTCAAGGAGCGGTGGTCTGTGCTGGAAAACCTGACCCAAAAGGTTGCCATAGGTGAGGATCGGATGCTGCGATCCATGATATGGTTTGGTCTGGCGCAGTCTATGAGAGAACGCCCTGAGCTTGCTTTCGATCTGTTGCAGGGAAGCAAACCCATCATACCCGTCTTGCGCGATTGGATCCCATGGTATGCTGCCAAACTCAAGGGCTCTGCCCTGGATCTTGCGATGCAGTTTCTGGTCGATGCGCCGGAAGAGGATCAGGCTGGTATCCTGGCATCTATTTTTCTGGGCTTACGGCATGAACAACACGTCCCCATGCCCAGAGCTTGGTTGACCGCTGCCCAGGATTGGACCCGCCATCCCGACAGAGAGATTCGATATCAGGCTGAGAACCTTGCTGCCCTCTTCGGTGATCGGTCCTTGATTGGGGTCTTGCGGGGGCGACTTGTTGACCCGGTTTCTGATGGGCAAGCCATTGACCACGCACTGGACTTGCTCCAGCTACTGGGAGACCGTGCCTCACCGGAAATCTATCTGAGGCTATTGGAGCAGCCAGTTTATCGAGCTAAAGTTTTGTCGATACTGGGATCTTTTGATGAGCCACAAGTGGCTGCGACATTATTGACACTGATGCCAGCGTGGCCGGTCAAGGATCAGCAAGCCGCGTTGGAGATTTTGAGCGCACGCTCATCCTACGCCCGCATG
>JALRAZ010000232.1 GCA_023257935.1 Verrucomicrobiota bacterium | reverse complement strand
GATCCTGCCGAGGTGGAAAAATGCCTCAGCGAGGCTTACGGCGGGTCCATGAATAAGGTCCAGATTGAGAGCGGTATTGCTGATATCCTGAGTCAAATTGATGGGGTTATTGAGGATGTCAGCCCAGAGGATGCTGAAAATACCGTCGATTCAAATGCCGTGGATCTGTCGCTGGAGGACGATGGCATGCCTATTGTCAAATTCGTCAACCTGGTCCTGATGCAGGCAGTTCAGGATCGCGCCAGTGACATTCATTTTGAGCCTTTCGAAGATGAGTTCAAGATCCGCTACCGCGTGGATGGAGCTCTGTATGAGATGACCCCTCCTCCACTGCATCTTGCGATGCCAGTGGCTTCTCGTCTCAAAATCATGGCGAACCTGGATATTTCTGAGCGTCGTCTCCCTCAGGACGGACGTATTTCTTGTAATATCAATGGTCGTCAGGTTGATTTACGTCTTTCGACCCTCCCAACTCAGTTCGGCGAATCAGTGGTGTTGCGTGTGCTTGATCGCTCGGCAGTGAATTTGGGTATCGAACACCTAGGCTTCCCAGGTCCCATCATGGATTACGTTCAGGAAGCTATTCAGCAGCCGAATGGGATTTTCGTGGTGACGGGGCCCACAGGTTGCGGGAAGACCACGACCCTTTATTCCTGCCTGCGCAAGATCAACAAGACGGATCTTAAGCTCTTGACCGTGGAAGACCCTGTCGAATTTGATATCGAAGGCATCATGCAGGTCCCGGTCAAGGAGTCAGTCGGCATGACTTTCGCTAAAGCTCTCCGCGCCTTCCTGCGTCAGGACCCTGATGTCATCATGGTCGGGGAAATGCGTGACCTTGAAACTTCTCAGATTGCCATCCAGGCTTCTCTGACGGGTCACTTGGTGATCAGCACCCTTCACACTAATGATGCCCCTGGGGCAGTGACTCGTCTGGTCGACATGGGAGTCGAGCCGTTCCTGATTTCTTCCACCCTCATGGGTGTGCTGGCTCAGCGTCTTGTTCGTACCATTTGCAAGGATTGTAAAACTGGCTTTGAACCTACTGAGCAACAAATCGAATTGCTCAGCCTCAAACCTGAAGATGTTGCAGGCAAGGAGCTTTTCTATGGCAGCGGCTGTGGTGAATGCAACGACACGGGTTACAAAGGACGTAAGGGTATCTACGAATTGCTCAGAATATCTGAATCGGTCCGTTCTTTGATCAATGAAAGAGCCCCCACGGTGGTCATTCGCCAGAAGGCGGTAGAGGAGGGGATGATTACCCTCCGAGAAGATGGCCTGAGGAGTATCTTCAATGGTGATTCTTCCATTGAAGAAGTCATGAAGTACACTTAAAGTAACTGTTACCACCTATGCCGAAGTTCGATTACATCGCCTTGGATTCCAAGGGCAAGGAGACCAAGGGAACCATGGACGTTGCCAGTCAGAAGGACGCGCTGGACCGTCTCAATCAGATGGGGCTTCATCCTACCAGTGTGAAGCAGGCGGCTGAGGCGGCCAAGGCTGGCAAAGGCAAGGGAGGTAGGTCTTCCGGTGGCAAGAAAAAGGGTGGCATGGGGGCTATGGAGATCAAGATGCCCGCCTTCTTGATCAACAAAAACCCGAAGGTAAAACCCAAGGTTCTCACCACTTTCACCCGACAGTTGGCCACCCTGGTGGATGCGGGCCTGCCTCTGCTACGGGGGCTGCGTGTGCTCGAAAAACAGGAAAAACACCCTGGTCTCAAGCGCATCCTTGATGGTCTTGCCATTTCCATTGAAGGCGGTGGCACTTTCTCTGAGGGTTTGGCGCAATATCCCAAGGCTTTTAACAAGCTCTACATCAACATGGTCAAGGCTGGTGAGTTGGGCGGTGTGCTGGAAGTCGTGCTTAACCGTCTTTCCGAATTCATGGAAAAGGCTGAGAAAATCAAGGGCAAGGTGATTGCTGCGATGTTCTACCCTGCAGCCGTGATGACCGTGGCAGCCGGTATTCTCGTCTTGCTGATGGTGGTGGTGGTTCCCAAATTTCAGCAGATCTTCACTGATATGTTGGAGGGTAAGCCGCTGCCCGGATTCACACAGTTTGTGATCGGGATCAGTGATACCATGAAAAACAACACCATCATCTTTCCCGAATGGGCAGGTGGGGTGCCTGTGCCAGGTCCGGCTGTATGGTGGATCGTCGGTTTTGTCGTGGGTATTAAGATTTTTTCCAAAACCAAGTTCGGACGCTATTGGCTTGACTGGGGCTTGCTTAAGATGCCCGTGCTGGGGCCTGTGATCAGCAAGGTGGCTATTTCGCGCTTCACGCGAACCCTCGGGACTTTGGTCAGTAGCGGTGTGCCCATCCTTCAATCCCTAACCATTGTTCGAGAAACCTCCGGCAACATGGTCGTGGCTCGAGCGGTCTCCGCTGTGCATGAGAGCGTCAAGGAAGGTGAGACGATCACCGTTCCCTTGGAGCAATCTAAAGTCTTCCCGCCCATGGTGATCAGCATGATCGACGTGGGTGAACAGACTGGTGCGCTACCGGAAATGCTCATGCGTGTTGCGGACAATTACGACGAAGAGGTCGACAATGCTGTGGCAGCCATGACTTCGCTCCTAGAGCCGATCATGATTGTGTTCCTGGCGGTGATTGTGGGCAGTATCGTCATTGCTCTGTTCCTACCCCTCATCATGCTGATTGATCAGTTGGGTGGCCAAGGATGATTGGTCTGGCTTGAGGGGCTCATCAGCCAACAAGATGTTAGGTTTAAGCCGGACTTGGCTCAACCAGATCACCCACAACACCCTTGACACTTTAGGGACACGCCTGTAAATACATTGTATTGACAGTCGTGTTCTTTGAATGTTTAAGCCTGAGTCAGCATGGATTTTGACTGGGAAGATACTTCAGCCATCTCGCAAGAGAGTTCCTTTGAGTCTCGAGACATTGAGGAGTCCTTTGAAGATCCATTCGCTGTTCGGTTATTGCCGGATGCCGAACGCTTCGCCACTCAATCGCGGTATTTCAATCTTGGACGCTCTGCCTCAGGCATAGGTTTGTTCAGTGTTTACCGGACCAATGGCAAGCAGTTCAGGGTCATTTTGTCCCGTGTTTTTACCGAGGATGAGACTTATTTTTATCAAAGACGCCTCAACCAATTGATCGGATGACGCAGTCGGAAAAAAGCAAAGCGATGACTCTTTCCGCGGTGACCGACTGGGAAGAAGTCCCAAGCTTTGAGAGTGAAGCCGATGAGGCTCACTATTGGTCGAATCACTCGATTAACCTGCGGCTGATGCAGGATTCGGTCGTTTCAGGCAGTGAATCTTCTGAATCGGTCACCATTACGTTGAGAATGGACCCAAAAATGCTGTCAAAAATCAAGCGCTTAGCTCGTTCGCGATACATCAACTATCAGAGCATGATTAAGCAATGGCTAGCGGAGAGGATGGAGAAAGAAATGTGGGTGGGGGAGGATCCCCAGAGATCCACTGAAATATAATTGGGCATGGCCCACATCTGGATACAACCATGAAGGTGATGCAAAATGCTGCAAGCAACTCGGGCCATCGGTCTGAGGCTAGGTTGCCTGTTGGGTTTACCCTTATTGAGTTGCTGGTTGTGATTTCGGTCATTGGTATCTTGGCCTCGCTAATCGTCGGTGTATCGGGAGTGGCCACCTCAAAAGCTCGTATCAGTCAAACCCAAGCCTTGCTTAATAAGATTGGGACAGCCATCGATACCTACCATGCTGATTTCGGCTCATTTCCCCCGGATGCCCGATTTCCCGGAGGCGCCTCCAATACGGCTACCAATCAATTGTTTTACGAGTTGACCGGTAGTGTGGCGCAGTCTGATGGCTCCTACTTGCCAACCGGAGGCGGGCAGTCCCTGCGGTCTCAGGACATTCAACGTGTTTTCGGGGTCAAAGGTTTCCAAAATGTCTCGCTCAACCAAGGAGATTCCAGGGGATACCTTTCCCTGAGCGATCCGCAGATTGGGCTTCTTGCAGTCCAGCCTGAGATCAAAGTGATCACTGCGCCGATCCCCTGGCCATTGGTTGATTTCCCTGCTGGAGCTGCCTACCAAGATGTATTGGGTCGTGACATTCCCATGGCTTCGTTGCGCCCTATCAAGAGTGATGACCCTAATTTGAAGCGGTTGAACCCTTGGCACTACCGATCCAGTGGGCTCGATCGTTTCAACCAGCAATCTTACGATCTTTGGCTTGATTTGCCGATTGGCAACAAAGTCTACCGCATCAACAATTGGAGTCAGCAACCCAAAGTATATGAAGCGCTTCCCCTGCCATGATGGGGAGGTAGCCCAGCAACCGATCAAAATCATTCATGAAGGAAATGAGGAATCAAACATCAAACCGACTCAGCCCTGCTCGCGCGGCCTTTACCTTGATCGAGCTGCTCGTCGTGATCGCCATCATAGGCATCCTTGCCGGCATGCTCTTGCCCACTCTCTCCAAAGCCAAGGAAAAGGCCAAGGTGGCTGTGGCTCGCAACGACATCAAGGCGATAGAAGGGGCTGTGGGACAGTACAACGCAACTTACAGCCGCTTACCTTCATCCAAGGGCGTGCGAGCCAGCCTGAATAACCAGACCAATCCCGACTTTACCTATGGCACGGCCAATGCCTACGAAACCTCTCAGGGGCAGGCTCTAGGGAACAAGCTCGGAGTGAATGTGGATGCCAGCGGTGGCGGTGTCGGTAATCGAGGGATTGCCCTCCAGGCCAGCAACGCAGATCTGCTTGCCATCCTCATGGATTGGCCAGCTTACCCTAATGGCGTCCCGACTCAGAATCCTAATCACGTCCAGAACCCTCAGAAGATTTCATTCCTAGACGGTGTCAAAACAACCCAGAACCGCAATGCCGGTGGGATTGATCCAGACGGGGTGTTTCGGGATCCTTGGGGAACACCCTACATCATTACCCTAGATCTCAATTACGATGGTAAGTGCCGCGATGGTTTTTACAGCAACCCAGCTGTTTCAGGTAAAGCGGATTCCCTGGCAGGTTTTGGAGGGTTGGTTCCAGTGGGTGGCACACCTGGTAACCCCATGGAATATAACGGGGATGTCATGATCTGGTCGGCGGGACCTGACATGCAGGTTAATTCAGCCGAATCAGCCACCATCGGCTTCAACAAGGACAATGTGCTGAGTTGGGATTAAAACCCATGTTCACCTCCTACCCACAGACTCTCTGCACCGATCTTGCCGTCACGGCAAGATGCGGGAAAGGCTTTCAGGCGCCCGCGCGTCGGCATGGCTTTTCGCTGATTGAGCTGTTGGTGGTGGTCGCCATCATTGGACTGCTTTCAGCGGTCACTCTGCCATCGCTCAAGGGCCTGAACAAATCCAACGCCATCAAGACCACCAACCGACAATTGGTGGATGACTTGACTTTGGCTAGGACCTTGGCCATCAACCACCGGAGCACGGTGTATATGGTTTTCCTGACCACTGTGATCTCTGATGCAAGCCTTTTGGGCAACCTGCCGGCTTCCGAACTGGAACGCATGGTGGAGCTCATTCCCGGTCAATTGACTGCCTATGCTCTCTACACCACCCGCAAGGCAGGAGATCAGCCTGGTCAGGAATCGCCCAGTTTTTTAAGTGACTGGAAATACCTCCCCGATGGTGTTTTCTTCAGGCCTGATAAGTTTGATATTCAGCGAGTCAACTTGGTGGATCCAGTTCAGCGGGCTTTCCCTTACACCATGGTTGAAAAATTTTTCACCACCGGGGATCCCATCGTTCCCCTTCCTGCCATTGGTTTTAATGCCCAGGGGCAGTTGATTTCCGGTCGTGATGAAATACTCACTTTTCAGGAAGGCAGCATCTTCGTCCCCAGAGATGCCAACGGCAACCCTCAGGTCGGCCCCATAGATCTGGTCGACAAATCTGGGGGGGATTTACACCACGTTCACATCAACTGGCTGACCGGGCGCGCTCGTGCCCTGATCCCCCAACTTGACTGATGAAATCCAGCACCCTGCATCAAGCCATGTCAGCTGAAATCCGTCATCGGCCTGTGCCATCTCGGTCCGCGCAAAGTGGATTCACCATGGTCGAGATTGCCCTTTCCATTGCGATTGTGGCCTTCGCCATGGTGGCCATCATTGGCATCATGCCCACCGGTTTCGAAGCCCAGCGCCTGAACCGAGAGGAAACCATCATCAATCAGGACGGCGCTTACCTCATGGAGGCCTTACGCAGCGGTGCCTTGGGGCTGGATGCGCTGACCAATTTTGTGGACTCAATCGTCATCACCAATAACCGTGGTTCGGTCCGTTCAATTGGCGTTTCAGAAAATGTGAATGCTAGCGGTTCAGCTGTCCCGCTGGTCAATGGACATTTCATTGTGGGGATGTTGTCGACCCCGACGCTTGAACTCTTGGGTCGTGACTCACAAACTGGCATGCCCTTCTTCATCACCAATCAGGTCAATGCCCTGATCCGATCCATCAGTGGGAATGCTGGAGAGCGCTTTACGGACCCTCAATACAGGGAAAACGCTTTTTCCTATTTGCTCAGCACCACGATTCTTCCCTATCAAAGTTCCCCAACCAACAGTTTGGGGACGGCAACGGCTATGGCCATTACGCCTCAGCGTTACGCTACGGCTGCCAATATCTCCAGCAATCTATACGACTTGCAGCTTACTTTTCGCTGGCCGGTCACCAAGATTCAGACTCAAGGATCCCGCAATCAGGCAGAGATTCAGTATCGGGTCGGCAAGAACGAAAAAATATTCCACACCCTGGTCAGCGGGCAATTGCTCAAGACCAACGGGTTCCCATTCCTTCCCCTTTCGGATCGCAGGAACGGTCTCCCCCTTTACTACTTTGACAACCAATCCTACGCACCTCCTGCCCTATGAAATGTTGTCATCAATCATCATGCTTTGGGTTTAAGCCTGATTCGCAGCCACACGCCACAAACTTGCCCGGAGGTGTCCCTCGGCGTCGTGATCAGCGTGCTTTTTCGCTGATTGAGGTCCTTCTGGCGGTGTCCATCATGTCGGTGATTGTCTTTGGGCTTTTCTCCATGTTCAACCAGACTCAGAAAGCCCTTTTGGCTACTTCCAAGCAGGTTGATATCCTGGGATCGGGCCGGGTTGCCATTGATTTGCTGGTGGATGATATCCAGCAAGCCCAAGCTCCAGGATTACCCTTACTCTCGGTATTAAGCCCAGGGACAGCCGAGTTGCCTCACATGCTGGGGACGGTGGAACGCCGATTTCAGTATCAGCCTATCTTGCAAAAGCGGATCGATCACACGCCTCAAATGCCTTCGCTTTGGACCAACATCCTGCAGAATGTTTTTTTCCTGACTCAGTCCAACCAAAACTGGGTTGCCAAAGGTTTTTTCTTTTCTCCCAACAACAGCCTGGTTGCATCGCCTGACACAGTGAGTCTGGGATTTGGGACACTCTTTCGATTTGCTGCTCCCAACGCTGATCTCCAGCAGGCGAACCCTGCTCAGCGATTTTTCCCCAAACGTCGATTGACTCATGGACTGCTCAACAATCTCTGGGAGCAATACAACCAAGTGCAGACGGTGGATTTGACTCAGGTTACCAATCCTGTTTTCAACGCTACTGTTTCGCCTTTGATCGAGGGAGTGGTCCACTTCAAACTCCAGCCTATCGATAGTGATGGAAGGCCGATGCTTTATTACACGAATTATAACGCTGCCAGCTCAGCCATCAACTTGGCGTATCCCCAAACCATTCTGGAAAGAGAGGAAACCTCAGTAGGGGTGCTGCTGGGGCAGACGCGTTATCGCTTCTACGGCGATTCCCTGCCGGCATTTATGGAATTGGAATTGGGTGTGCTAGATCCTGAGGTATTGGTGAGGGTTAAGTCCATGCCTAATCTGGATGCTGCCAGACAATTTCTTGAGGATAAGCCTGAGGCCGTTCACCTGTTTCGCCGTATGATCCCTCTTTCGACGGCCAAACCCATAGAGTTAATGACCCCATGAAGTTAAGAACCAAAGAACAAGGTGTTGTATTGGTCATCACTCTGATCATGTTGTCAGTGGTGACCCTCATGGCCATTGTCTTCTTGGGAGTCAGTCGCCGCGAACGGGGAACTGTGACGGTTACCACCGATCACCTGACTGCCAAGATGTCGGCGGAAGCTGGTATGGCAAGAGCTCAATCTGAGGTAGTAGGCAGGATCCTCGGTAGTTCCAACCAATTCAATTTTGATTACGCGGTATCGACTAATTTTTTCAACCCGAACGGCTTTGATGCAACCGATGTCACCCTCAACGCTCTCAATGCCAACTACCAGCTTCCCAACGGGGAGGATGTGGCCGATCCAGATTTGATTGCCGTCAACGTTGGCAATCAATATTACGACCCACGCCCCCCTGTTTATGTGGAAAACATCGCCTACAATCCTCGATCCAGACAATTCGAACAACAGATCCAATCGCGGCACTTTTTGGATTTTAATCGTAACGGACGCTTTGATCCCACGGGTTTGCTTCCTGCCTTGGATGAAAATTTCAACGTCATTCAAGACAGGCAGGGCTTGGCCTTATGGACCCGCAATGTAGGGGACCCGCAGTGGATCGGTATCTTGGAATACCCCAATCAGCCGCACTCAGCCACCAATCGGTTTATCGGGCGCTATGCCTACATCGTTATTCCGGAGGGAAGGACCTTGGATTTGAACACCATTCATAATCAGATCCGGCGGGAAAGTAGCAATCAGGATTTCTTTGTTCGCAATCAAGGTATTGGCCCGTGGGAAATCAACCTGGCAGCCTTTTTCCATGATTTGAATCCACGCATCTGGCCCACCTACCGCTATGCCGGTCCCAATGCCGGTGTGGTCAACAATACCGGTATCGCTTTCAATGATGCTCTTTCCATCCTCAGTTATCGACGTGCCAACCGAGCCATGGCAACGCTGGGCATGATAGCCAATCCTTCACCGCTGCAACTTCAGAGTGATTACATTGATTCTTTTGCCAACGGACCCTACCTGACTGAGGCATCCTGGTTGCAAGGGGATGTAGCGGACGACGCAGCTAACACTCCATGGTGGGGAGGGGATTATTGGCGCTCTTTCTACGATATACAGGAGCTCTTTGATCCAAATAAAGTGGTCAATGTAGCTGCTGCGAGTGAAACCGGGGTGGGCCCTAAAAGCCTTACCAGGCGGCTGCTTACCGTGCCTGGCTTGACCAATAACGCCACCTATGATCGCTACACCTACTATCGCCTGATTTCTCAGCTGGGTACCGAATCCACACCGGCCAATCAGGTGCGTAGTTACCGGTTGGCCATCGAGGATAATGTGCCCAGTTTACAGCCTGTCCAAACCAATAGGATTCATCTCAACTACGACAATTATACCAATCATCAGACCAATTATGTGGATTGGAGGGCAGCCGATTTATTCATGCTTTCTGCTGAGCGGCTGCTGATGGCCAACCGGAAAGAGAATCCCGCTCCGCTGAGCTTGGTCAATGCTGCAGGGCAGCAGGTTTCTATAGCTGGAACCAATTTCCATCAGATCGGTGACACCTATGTGAACCGTGACTTTTCACTGACCAATATTCAGGTATGGCCAGAAAAGGTTCCCGGAGTCAACGAATACACCGCCAACGTGCATCAGTTGCTTCAGTTGGCCGCCAACCTGACCGAACCGGTTACCACGACTCGGCCCCTAGCTAACTTGGCTGGTAACACGGTGGATCGGTTGCCACTGGTGTTCCGCCCTCAGTTCGGTATCAGGGAGAATGGTTCAATTGCCATCACCAACTTTGTGGAGGTCACCAATGACGCGCCTGCGCAGCTCAGTCGTCCATATCGCGATCTACGCTACGCGGCTCAGCGCGAACTGCTCGCTCCAGACGACAATGTGTTCGGTATACCCTGGGTGATTGCAGCTAAAAAGGGGCTACCTAACTTTAATGAATACGGGATGCTGACCACTCTGGAGATGACCCGCAAATTGGAGATCAATAAAACAGCCCCTAGTGCGCCCATGAACCTCTGGCAAACCAATCAGATGACGGTGGTTGGTATCTCCAATATGTTTGGCCTTGAGGCTTGGAACTCTTACCAGACGGACTACCCGAGGTCGGTCCGTTTGCAGGCATCGGTGCAGTCCACCATCGTGGTGACCAACCGCGCCGGAATGATTTTGAGATCCAATTGGTTCTCCCCGTCTCAGAATCAGCTCATTGGTCCTTCAGAGTGGGTGGGGCAGGATTTTCGTGTCCCTCTGCAGCAAACGGTGGTCACGCTGACCAACAGTGTCTACAATTACCAAACTGGCCAGTTGGTTGAGGCTGCCTTCCTCTCGCCTTATCTATTCCCAGATCGTGGTATTTTCCCAGTTCCAGAAATAGGTCTCGTCATGACCAATCGTGTCCTTTGCGCGATGGTGGACGAACAAACCCAGCGAGTGATTGATTTCGTCAATCTGGACAATCTTGTGACTCGCATGGACCTAACCCAGGAACTGCTGGGTGCTGGCGCCCTTAGCACGAGCTTGAGTGATTCGCGAATGTTCTGGGTGACCAACCGACTGGGTGGAGGCAACCAGATCACGATTCCCACAGAGGGTGTGATCAATCAGATTTTTACATCACTTGATGAGATACCCGTCTCGCAACAGCTCTGGAGTAGCTTCCTAGGAAGGGGCACAGGGAGGGATCGAGAGGAAGCGGTCGATCTGTTCCGCACTTTTTTAGGATTTCCCCCCAGATATCTCACGGGTCAGGCCCTTGCTCTGGGGTATCAGCGTTTGAGAGACCCTCGCAAGAGCTACGTCAGGCAGGTTCCTTTCACGCCTTCGCTTAAGAAGGTCATCTACAATACCTGGCAAGCCAATGATCCGCTGGTCCATTACACCCCAAGCGATCTACAGGACCTAGAGCAACGTGCTAATCAAAGTCAGCTAATCGATCCTCCTGATCGCCCGATTGATGATCGGATTCATAACATTGGAAAGATCAATACGCGCTATCGTCCGTGGCCCTCGGGCAACGGAGCGGATATTTCAGAATACAACATTGCCTTCAAAGATCCCATGATCCGAAGATCGGACGACTGGCAATTCCCCACCAATCGTTACCCCAATGTGGGTTGGTTAGGCAGGATTCATCGAGGTACTCCCTGGCAAACAGTCTACCTCAAATCGGCCATTGGTTCCGACGGTCAGGGAAGGATCTATCATATGACTGACCTTCCCGAAATCAGTTCACCTGTGGCTGAGGGCTACCCGTTCCAAACTTTGCATGGAGATCCGGTGAATGGTTTTCAGGACTCATTGGTCACCGATGCCATGCTGGATGGATCCCGAGCCAATGTGATGGCCATTTCGCAGAGAAATTGGTTGCGTTGGTCCGGCACGCTGGGAACGCATCCGACCAACGACTGGAAGATTCTCGAACATTTCACCACCGCACTGGATGACAACGCTGCGCGGGGCTTACTTTCAGTCAACCAGTCTGGTTTGGCTGCATGGTCTGCAGTGCTTTCTGGTGTCACAGTGCAAACCAACCTGGCTGATGATGCCATCCTGAATCGTGATCTGTCAGGGCTTCAGTCACCGTCCTACCAGTCGCTTACTATCCAGCCTGGGGGTCTCGGGGCCTTGCCCAGCTCGCCCTCCGGTGACAGTCCCCTAGCCACACTGATTAACGGCCCTCAAGGAATCAATGGGGTGCGACGTTTCCTGCCTAATGGAAAATTTCGACACCTCGGCGAGGTGCTCGCTGCACCAGCTCTAACTATCCTTTCACCTTTCCTTGCTTCGGATGAGACGGTTTCCTACCAAAGTGGCATTGATGACATGGCATACGAGCGGATACCCCAGCAGGTCATGTCTCTGCTCAAGGCTGATGAGCCGAGGGTGACCATTTACGCCTATGGTCAGGCGCTGAGACCGGCCTCCCAATCCTTGAGATCCGAACTCAATCCCCCAAGGCTTTTCAATATCTGTACGAATTATCAGGTGGTTGGTGAATACTTATTCCGTCGAGTGGTTGGCTTTGATGGTTCGGTGACTAACTTGCAGGCAACGGTGGAAAGTGAGAGTGTTCTGCCCTTTGATTGACAGTGGTGGTAGAGGATTCAAGCCGAGAGCAAACACACAGGTCGGAGCAAGACATAAATAAAATGATGCGACTGAGAGGCAGACACTGGGCAGGGCTAGGGATTATCATCCTGGGTTTGGGGCTGTGGTATGGGCGTCCTTTGCCTTCCCACTTCGCTCAATTACCTGCTTCAGGCGACGCCAATTCTGGTTCATCCAACAGCGATTTGCGTACCCTTGGCGGTCAGCCCTCCAGTCTCCTGACCCGATTGGATGCCACCTCCAAACATGCAACCCAAATTCATCCTGAAGCGGTTGCAGCCTTTTTGGAACCCCTGCCAGAAGATTTAAATCATCCGCATCGACTTCGGAATACCTCGACACGATTGGATGTCTTGAGTCGATTGGATGAGGCTATTCTTTTGAACAATGCTCTGTTAGATACCCGTTCCAGTCGACGCTTAGCTATTCCCAGTCATTTGCAAGCCCCTACGCGAACCCATGCCTTCCTGGTTCACACGGATGAGGATTTTGATCAGTTGTTCAAGCCCGAGGTCTTAGCCGACCTGCAAATGACCAAGGTTGCCTACATTCCCAATCAAACATGGTTAGTCAGGATCCATCCGGACAACGTCGAGATCTTGCGGTCCATGGCTGGCGTGACCACCGTTTTGCCCTATGCACCCTATTTCAAGATCAGCGAAGCCCTCATCGCCAAGGCGGTTGATCAAGAGGACTTAGAGCCTGGGGCGATGTTGAGGGTGACTGCTTACCCCGGTGAATCGCCTCAAATTGTGGAAGCACTCGAAGCATTGGGGGTTGAAATCCTTCATCGATCCACCTCTCCCTTTGGTGACCAGTTTGTCTTGGGAGTTTCTCCCCAAGGTTTGGTCCCACTAGCACAATTGGATCTTGTGCAATGGATGGAGCCCTTTCGCCCTCGTAAGTGGGCCAATGACCTGACCCGTGTTCTCACCGGTGTCGATCTTGATTCGACTAATCTCACCAACGATAACCATCATGGGCTGAGTGGCAAAGACATGTGGGTGAATGTCAACGATACCGGGATTGATTCAAACCATCCGGATTTCGGCAGTCGGATCTATTCCGATGACTTCGTCCGGTTCTTTCCTGATTCCTTCGCAGCCGTGGCAGAAGGGATGGACGACTTTGCTGATCAATCGTTCCTAGCCGCGCATCGTGATCCATTCGGTCATGGCACCTTTGTCGCTGGCATCATTGCCAGCTCGGGTAAAAACTCTCCGGTGGTCACCAATGTCATTAATTCGGCGACCAATGCCAACTTTCATGGCATGGCCCCTGAAGCCAGGATCTACTCCCTTGCAATAGATCCGCTTGCGGGACCCCTTGAGTCTGATGAAGTCATTCAGAGCGATGCTGCTGAGTTTAATTACAAAACTCGAGGTCGTAGTCAGGCCATGATTTCCAACAACAGCTGGAATTATCCCGATGCTCAGGAATACGGCCTCTCCGCTGCCAGCTTCGATGCCGCAGTGCGTGATGCCCTGCCTTTTGAGGAGGGAGATCAGCCAATGGTTTATGTGTTTGCAGCAGGTAATGATGGTGGAGGGCAGTTCAATGGGCGTGGGGGTGCCTCAGGCAGTATCCTTGCTCCAGCCACTGCCAAAAATGTGATTACCGTGGGCGCCATAGAGAGTCTGCGCTACCTGACCAACGAAGTCATCACTGGTTACATGGAGCAGGTCACGACCAATGAGTTCGGGGTTGCCGAGACCAACGAAATACCGATCATGGAAAAGGCCTTTCTTCCTGAAACCGACTCCTCCACCGAGGTGGCCTCTTTCTCCTCCAGAGGTAATGTGGGTGTCGGTATCGAGGGAGAAGGTGGACGATTCAAACCCGACCTCGTGGCACCCGGGACCTTTGTGGTATCCACCCGAAGCAAGGATTGGGAAAACCCAGAAAATGATGAGGATATAGCTCAAGCTCGGCGTGAAGGCCTTTCGGTCAACCCTGGCGAATTGATCCCTAACGCTTTCTTCGTGCCAGCCGAAGCTGTCGAAGTGCGTGTGAGCATCGAACCCAATGAGGACGCCCCCATCGCTCTATCAGATCTACCGATTTATGTCGCCGTGGGGAGGTTTCCGACGGAAGAGGATCTTGCCGGGAGCAATCAGGTCACGATCCTCGAGGATGCTGAAGAACCACTCAAATTATACCCTGGAAATATTTATTTTATCAGCGTGGGCAATGATAGCGACAATACGGTGGTTTTTGACTTGGTTACCGAGATCGTCACGCAGGAAGAGAAAGAGGATTATTTCGAGCAATTGGGTGAACTGAACGATGGGCTGGCGCCTCATTACCGCATGGAATCGGGTACCAGCATGGCGGCTCCAGTGGTCTCTGGCATGCTGGCTTTGATTCAGGAATACCTGGTCAGCAAGGATATCAATCCTTCGCCTGCCTTGCTCAAGGCCTTGCTTATCAATGGAGCCAGATCATCGGGCACGCTCTATGATTTTCAGATTGATCCGCTGATCAATTTTCAGGGCTGGGGCTTACCCAATCTCAACAACAGCCTTCCAACCAACCTTTTGCAGCAGGCTGACAACAAAGGATCATCCCTCCAATTCTTTGATCAGGATCCGGAGCGAGCCTTGGCTACAGGTGAAAATATTTCATGGGATCTGAACGTGTCTACCAACGGAGCCCGGGCCTTTCCATTGCGGGTCTCTTTGGTCTGGACAGACCCTCCGGGTAATCCTGCTGCGGGAATTAAGTTGGTCAATGACCTTGATTTGGTGGTTTCCAATACGGTTTCGGGAGAGGTTTATCTTGGGAATGATTTTGGTGAGGGGGACCGCTTTACCCTCATGTCCTCTACCAATCAGGTATCTCAGAGCGATGTGGTGAATAATGTTGAAAACGTATTCATCAACGGCCCGCTCTCGACCAATTATGTTGTTTCAGTGATTGCCAGGCGCGTTAATGTCAATGCGGTGCATGAGCATCCGAACGGTGTGGTTCAGGATTTCGCACTAGTCATCAGCAGTGGGGATGATCTGGAGCTGGAAGAGCCCTTCGAACTGAAGGATCTTAAACCAGAGCTTCCAGAATTCATGCCACCGGTTTACGCCATCACCAATGGTATCCCACGTCTTGAAGATCGGGTTGGGGCCAATGCGCCATTACTCAGTGGCAACAGTGGGTTGCCTCAACAGTGGCAGTTCTATGCCTTCACTAACTCCCTGCCATCGACCAACGATGTGGGTTACACCAATGGCCCTTATGTCGCATTCGCAACGTTTCTTCCTCCTCAGTTGGGTAAACCTCGAGCTGGGGATGCGGATGTAGATCTGTATGTTTCGCGTGACCCAGGGTTGCTCTCACTGGATCCGGCCGTGGTGGCAGGAGCTAACAAGTCACTCAACCAGGGAGGCACAGAGGTGGTGGTGTTTGAAAACCAGCCTCTTGGGGATGATGTTATTTACTACGTGGGAGTGAAGTCAGAGGATCATCAGGGCGGGCAATATGCGATGGTTGGTCTTTCCCAACCCGAACCCTTTGATTTCACTGATGCCAATGGCAATCGTGTTTTTCGAGGCATCCCCCTCAATCAGGGCATCATTCCTGATGGCACCCCGTCCAGTCCCGGAGCCGGTTTGGGGATAGCTATTGGGAATCCTTTAAACGGGCTACAGGTGCAGAGTGTGGTGGTCGAGACTTTGCTCTTCCACCAGGACATCGGCGATCTATTGGGTAATATTTCTCATAATGGCGTCTCTGCAGTTCTCAACAATCACATGCTCTATGATCCCAGCGGCGATTCAACCTTCCTCAGTGCTACGTTTGATGACTTTGGCTTATATCCCAATTCGATTGCTTCGGACGGTCCCGGTAACCTGATTAATTTTATTGGTCAGAATGGGGTTGGGGTTTGGTTGATGACCATGGTTGACAATGCCTTTGGCCAGACAGGGACACTTACTTCCTTTAATGTCATCGCGACGCCTAATCAGCTACTGGGAGAGGATGGGTTGACCAGCACCGTACAGCCCGAAAGCTTCGC
Source organism: Verrucomicrobiota bacterium (assembly GCA_023257935.1). Lineage (GTDB taxonomy): Bacteria > Verrucomicrobiota > Verrucomicrobiia > Limisphaerales > AAA164-E04 > UBA7971. Next base: position 5,472 of record JALRAZ010000232.1, on the reverse strand, counting down.
CTATTATTTTGTTGAGGTGCCACCTGATGCCAGTGCCCTGGATGTGCAACTTACGGAATTTGATTTACCGCTTGATTTGTATTTGAGGCACGAGGAACTCCCAACACAGACCCTTTACGACAAACGAACCCTTGGATTGGCTGGTGATGCCATGGTTGGGGTGAGATTGACTCCTAGAGATATCCCGCCGTTGAATGCTGGGCGCTATTTCATTGGTGTCTACAATCCCAACGAGGTGGCAGTTGATTTCCGACTCAACTATGAGGTGGAGCGCAATTTGGTTGTGGATGCCGAGCAACCCTTTTTCACGGATGATTTCGAAATCCCCATCCTGGATGATGGCCTGACCCTCGCCGAAATCTATGTACCCGATACCCGCCCCATAGCCGAGGCTAAGATCGGGATACGTTTGGATCATCCTCGTCTCTCCGATATCAGCTTGAGGTTGGTCAGCCCAGAGGGAACGCAAGTCATGCTGATGGAAAATCGCGGGGCTGATACAGAGAATGCTTTGGGTTCGGGTCTTGCCGAGGCTCCAGTCTTTGCAGGTTTTAGCGATAATGAAGAGGATGCAGACACCTTGATCAAGTTCGCCACGGGCCCTTACACGACCAATGCTGTGGTCAACGTTTACCCTATCAGCGGATTCGAGGAGGCACGAGCCGGTATCTATTCACTGGGTGATACCTTTGCGACCGACGTGGAGGATCGTGAGTGGGAAGTCATTTATGGGCGAGCCAGGTTGATGTCTGGCAGAGCCCCATACGGTCGCCAGTTCATGCACATCCTCAGTTCTCGTATCGCGACGACCATCGACACGCCTCCAGGTAGAAAATTTGACCTGATTTACTCAACGCGATCCTCGGCGGGAAGGGGTTCTCCTGTAGGATATATCTACATGGATGGAAGAAGGGCTCAAGTAGTTGATGGCTCCATTGGCTGGCGACGCAACACCCCCATTCGATTTGAAACGACCAACCCTGAGACCCTGCTGGAGTTTAGTTATGTTCATGGTCGACCTGCCATGTCTCTGGATCAAATTGAATTACGAGATGCTGCTGCAGTGAAATACTACTTTCCCGAGGAGCCTTTGGAGTCCTTCAAGGGAGAAACGGCCTTGGGAAGCTGGAAACTTGAAATCGACGACACCCGAGTTGGGGGGGGGAGCGAACCGGCACCGGTGCTGCACAACTGGCAATTACTCCTGAGTCTAGCCAACACCAATGTGCCTGCGACAACCCTGCGCAACGGACAGTGCTTTGCGGGATCTCTAGATCCTGAAGAAGTGCACTACTTCGTGGTCGATGTTCCCAGGGTTGCTACCATGGCCACTAATTGGTTAACCGGTACGGGAGATCTCAAAATGTGGTTTGACCAAGCTGGTGTGCCCACAGGGGAGTCGCCTCCCGATATTATAGAGCCTATTGACTTTAATGGAGTAGACGGTGGCGAGGCCATGGTGTTGACCATGGAAGGAGCTATTTTCTATGACAGCGAAACGAACTTGGTAGCCAGCAGTGCTTCCCCGACTCTCCTGCCTGGACAGCGCTACTATTTGGCCGTAGCCAACACCCAAGCCGATCAGGAGCAGTCCTATGAGTTGTGTCTTCAGTTTGATGCCGACGATGTGACAATCATTGATTTGACCAATGAGATTGCCTACCTCAACACGATACCGTTTACCGATGATCTGCAGATGCAGTACTATCGCTACCGCGTGGCTTCTAATGTGGTCAACCTCGACGTCGAACTGGAGCCAGTAGATGGGGACGTGAACATGGTCCTCAAAAAGGACCTGCCACTTCCTACGGTGACGCTCTTTGATCAACGTGCTGATGAATCAGGCATATCAAGGGATACCATTCAGATTACCAACCGGCCACCAGCCACGATCGAACCGGGTAGTTATTACATTGGCGTTTTCAATGCAGAACCAGCGCGTTCGGATGTCAACTATGCTATCAAGGTGACTGAAACGACTGTTCCCTACAATGTCATCCGTCTCACTGATGGTGAACCGCTCGAATTCACCGTTGGTGACAATCACGCTTCAGAGGATGCCTCCATAGAAAATTACTTCATGTTTGAAGTGGCTAGTACCAACGCCGCCAGCGTTCGGTTTGAGGTACTCGAGGCCAACGGAGATGGGGCCTTGATTCTTTCTCGAGAATCCCTTCCTTCTTTCGATGAACACGAAAGAATCTCCAGTATTTTTGGGGAGCGCCCAGGGACAGGTAAATTGCTTGTGCACACCAACGATGCGCTGCCAAATCTGGAGGGCAGATGGTTCCTGGCCACCCTCAATGATCAATCCGAGAATCTTGATTTCACCATAAGAGCAAGTTTGGTGACCAACCAGCCTCCCGTGATGGACTTGCAGTCTAGTATTTGGACGACCAACTCGGTGGCCGTCAATCAGGAGGGTTTTCCTGAGGAAATAGACTACTACCGCTTCCTGATTGACCCAGCAGCCGAGGAGGTTGCTTTCGTGCTGGATAACCTGATGAGCGATGATGCGCTGAATCTTGATCTGTGGGTCAAGAGGGGTGCCCTCCCTAGTGGAGAAGAGGATACGGACGCCCTCAGCGTGAATGCGGATACCGATACCGAACGGGTGGTGCTGGATTTAGATTCTAATCCGATGCTGGAGGCTGGGGAATGGTTCCTTGCTGTGATTAATCGCTCGCCTGTTGGTAGTGAACAGCCCACCTATCGGTTGCGTGCTACCCAACAGGTTGACATTCCCGTGACGCCATTGATTGCAGGGGTTTGGGCCACCAATACCATTCCAGGGATCGTTTCTGGATTGCCCGCGCAACTGAACTACTATTCCTTCGATGTCAGCGCTGAGGCCACCACTGCTAGTTTTCAAATGACGGGAGCAGAGGGCGAACTTTCGGGGAATCTCGATCTACTGCTCAAGTATGAAGCTATCCCTGGCCCCGGAGATTTTGACGCAGCTAGCGTTAACTCAGGCAGGTCCGATGAAACGATTCTTCTCAACGCCCAATCACAACCATTGCTTCAGCCGGGTCGCTGGTATGTGGCGGTGATTAACCGGACAGCTGAGGAGGTGGATTATCAGATTATGGCCAATGTGGAGTTTGACCTAGGTCCTGGCACAGTTGAGGTGCCTCATGAGCTTTTTATTGAAGGCCAGGAACTCTGTCTCCACTGGATCGCAACAATCGGAGCTTCCTATTGGGTAGAGGGCAAATTGCAGGATAGCGATCCCGACTGGGCCACCCTCATTGGACCCATTATTGCCGATGAAACGCTCATGCGAGCTTGCTTGCCACTGACGACACCTTACCAAACCTTCAGGGTGATCATGGAATTGGAGCAACCCATGACCGAACCATTTATCGATCCAGTCGTGGTGTATCATGATGGTACAGTTTGTCTGGAGTGGGATTCGTTACAGGATCGCCTTTACACCGTTCAGGGTAGGGCACGTCTGACTGACACTCAATGGGTCGATCTTGCCACGGTTGAGGGGAGTGGTCTCGGGATTTCTCACTGCTTGGAATTGCCTGTGGACTACACCTTTTTCAGGATTCTGGAGTCTGAGCAGCCCGAACCAGAACCGGTTGATGGTTTTGCTGATGTGGTTTTGGATTTGATCGATAACCAGCTCTGTATCACGTGGCAGGCCGAGCCATCTAGAACCTATGTTATTGAGGGGCTCCCTGAACTGGATGCATCGTGGACAGCCATCACAAGCGTTGTCGCCACTTCTTCACTTGAAAACTACTGTCTTGCGCTGCCGACTCCCTGGCAATTCATTCGGGTGAAAGTGGGCGAAATGAGTCCACAACCCCCTGCTGGTACTACTTATGTCGATGTCATCCTGCAATGGGAACAGGAATCCATTTGTCTGGAATGGAACTCTGAGCCGGGACACGCCTACACCATTGAGGCTCGAGCCGATTTGAATTCGACTTGGGATGCATGGCAGGAGGTGATAGCCGACTCAACAGCCACCTCATTTTGTTTGCCCACTTCGACCTCCTGGCGCTTTTTCCGTATCCGGCACAATGGCCAGAGCCAGCCTCCTGGTGATGAACCCATCATTCAAAGCTATGTCGATCCAGGGCTTAGCATGAGCAACGGAGAAATATGCCTAGTTTGGGAAAGTGTCCAAGGTAGGAACTATCGTATCGAGGGTAGGACCGACCTTCTTGGCAGTGAACCATGGAGCTCCCTTGATGAGGTGTTGGCTGAGGGCCAAGAGACTTCCTTCTGCATCCAAGGGACGACCCCTTATCGATTTTTCCGTGTTGGCTTGCTGAGCGAATCCTCCAACCCGGAGCCATCCACCCAAGTCCGTCAATATTTGGATCCTGTCTTAGAGAGAAATGGCGATGAGCTATGCTTGAGTTGGGAGCCCATGGAGGGTATGTCCTACCGCGTCGAAATGGCAGCGAGCCTAGTCGGTGCCAACTGGATTGTGCTCGATACCTTATCTGCTTCCAGCCAGAGCCTTGTTTACTGCCTGGGGCCGGCCGCCGATTTCGGTTTCTATCGTATCGCCGTCGTGGAGGGGGTTGATGACACAGAGCAAGCGACTGGGGTGCCTGATCTGCCATCTGGTTACGAGCCCTCGATCATCGATGACGTATCACTCGATGGCAGCACGATAGTCCTCCAATGGTCAGGTGACGCATCGGATGTTTTTCGATTGTCCCGTGCCCGTCAACTTGTCGGGCCTTGGCTTCTGCTCGAGCAGGAAATCCGCTCTGACAGCCCCGAATTCCTTTATCAGGATACTGAAGCGCTAGAGTCTGAGCCCGGTTCGCCGGCTTTCTACCGACTTGAAAAGTGGCTTCTTCCATAAAGGAATCTCCCCCCTTGCCAATGCGTTTGGCTCCTCGTTAGCATAAGTCATGGAATCCCATGAATTGCTTCGTGCTATCTACAAGGATACCAGTCCCAAGGTCATTTCTCAGGAGACTGGTCTGAGTCTTTCGATGGTATACAAGTGGGCTCAAGCCAAGGGCGAAGGTCAGAGTGGTATTAACAATCCCTTAGACCGAATAGCCGAGTTGATTCAAATCACCGATGATCAGCGATTGGTGCAGTGGATTTGCGCACAATTCGGTGGGTTTTATGTCAAGAGTCCAAAACGATGCCCTAAGCAGGACGAAGGGTTGATGTCTTCGACCAGTCGTATGGTTCAGGAAACCGCTGACCTCCTTTCGATTGTTTCCTGTGCTGCCTATGACAATCACATCGATTCACCCGAGGCAGCCCGCATTCGCAAGCGCTGGGAAACTCTCAAAACGGTTGTTGAGAGCTTTGTCCATGCTTGTGAGGAGGGTAACTTCCAAGCTATTCGGCAGGAGGCCAACCGAGATAGGGGTAGAGATGAATTTTAAAATAATGAAATCAATGATTTTTGATGATTGAATAATCTTTAATTGAGAGACATAAGCAACACAACAACAAATAGATACAAAGTATAGCAATCTT
>JALRAZ010000163.1 GCA_023257935.1 Verrucomicrobiota bacterium | reverse complement strand
CTCACAAGACCCATCTATCCCCTGGTCCCTGGATTCCAGCCAGCTTGGCATGCGCCCTCTGATGTCACCCGAAGGCCATTGGCAACTGGTCGGCCTGGATCTGGTGCTGCCTGAAGGACCCGACACCGATGGGGATGGGCTAGATGATCCCACAGAATCGCGCCTGGAAACCCTGGCCACCCAGCCCGACAGCGATGGCGACGGACTGCCTGATGGGTGGGAGGTCGCCATGGGCCTGGATCCGGGCCAGCATGCCTCACCCGAGACCTTGGAGGGTGACCAGGACCACGATGGGGCAAGCCTGCTTGATGAGTGGATCGCTGGGACTCATCCGCTGGAACCAAGCTCCACGCTGCGCCTTGAGCTGAATCGGATTGAACCCGGAATCCTGGAGCTGGCATGGGATGCCCAACCCGGGAGGGCCTATCGCCTCGAGGCCTCGGCCACGCTCCGGGGACCGTTCCAGACGGTGGCAGCTTGGGAGGCAGCCGAGGCAACCCATCAATGGGATGGACCGAGTTTGAAGGCCGCCCATGGCACCCATAGCACCCCTCCTCGGCGGCAGCGGCATTGCCTGGACCTAGGCCCGGGCCCTGACCTGGAACCCAATCAAACGGGTCGTCGATTTTATCGCCTGAGCGCCGAGCTCAGATCCGATCCCATACCCTGAGTTCATCGAAGCCTCTCATGCGTGCCGACCCTACCCCATCAGCGCGAGGCGCCCATCGGCCGGCTGGGAGGGCTCTGGGCCAGCCCAAACCGCAAGCGATGCAGTGGATCATGCTCAGCCCATGGTTCAAACACCTTTGCTGGCGCCGGGTCATCGCCTGCCTCCTGATCAGCCTCGGATCGCTGGGACTGGCTGCTCAGCCATCTCCTGAGATTTCGGCTGTTTCGAGCCTCTCTAGCTCGGCCACTACCTCGGCCACTAATTCGCCCATTGCTGAGGTCATCGTGCTGGACTCAAACGCCTACCACCTAGGGGTGGACGGCTTGCCGGAGTGGCGAAGCTTCGAGGGACGGCACCCTCATAGCCGTGAACTCCACTTGGCACTTCGCGGTTTGACACCCACGGGTGCCTCAAGCCTCCTCATCCGACAGGAGGATGTGAAGGAAGGCTGGGAGGTGCGCTTCAACCAGCGAAAACTGGGGCAGCTCGCTACCATCGAACAAGCGCAGATCACGGTTTTTGAGATCCCCGGGGATTGGGTCCGTGAGGATGCCAACCAGCTCGCCATCCTAGCCCCCAAGGCCATCGACGACATTGTGGTGGGGCCCATCCAATGGGTGAACGCACCAACTCAAGCCTATCTCCAGCAGGGCAGCGTCCACCTCACGGCGCGAGATCGGGCGACAGGCCAAGCGATGCCAGCCCGTTTCACCCTCACCGATGCTTCAGGGGCACTGGTTCCGATGGGGGCGGCCCCGGGACAACACCTCGCAATGAGACCAGGTGTGGCCTACACGGGAAACGGCCAGGCGCAACTGAGCATCCCTCGAGGGACCTACCGGCTTTATGCCAGTCGTGGTTTTGAATACGGGGTGGCCCGAGAGCTGATCACGGTACGCCCTGGTGAACCACTTTCAGTGGATCTTGCTCTGGAGCGTGAGGTCGACACGACGGGATGGGTCGCCGCTGACACCCACATTCACACTCGCACCTTCAGTGGCCATGGGGATGCCACGCTGGAAGAAACCATGCTGAGCATTGCTGGGGAAGGCATCGAACTGGCAGTGGCCACCGATCACAACGACCACACTGATTACCGCGGTTCAGCGCGTGCCATGGGGGTCGCCAATACTTTCACTCCGGTGATCGGCAATGAGGTCACCACGGCCATCGGGCACTTCAATGCCTTCCCGATCGATCCTGATGCCTCACCGCCTGATCACACCCTGAAGGACTGGGCCAATCTAATACAGGCCATGCGTCGGGTCAGTGGCGTACGCGCCATCGTGCTGAATCATCCGAGAAATATACATGGTGGGTTCAGCCCCATGGCATCTGAGTGGTTTGACTCTCGCACCGGTGAGCATGCCTGGGCCGCAGCTATGAGCTTCGATGGCATGGAAGTCCTCACCTCCGCGGCACTGCAGAGTGATCCCATGCTGTTGTTTCGGGATTGGTTTGCCCTCCTGAATCAGGGACATCGACTGGTGGGACTGGGCTCCAGTGATACCCACGACATCCACCGCTACATCCTTGGCCAGGGGCGGACCTACCTACGGTGTAAGGATCATGAACCCAGTGCGATCGACATCGAGGCAGCCTGCCAGGCGCTGCTTGAGGGCAGGGCCCTGATCAGCATGGGCCTCTGGGTCGACATGGTGGTGAACCATGGCTACGGCGTCGGGGACCACGTGCCCTCCAGCAAGGATCCGCTGGAAGTGAGGGTGAATGTTGCCGGCCCCAGCTGGACGGAAGCACAAGTCGTGGAGCTCTACCAGGATGGGCAACGCATCCGCAGCACGCGATTAGGCCAGACCACTCAAGCCGGCATCAAGGCGCAGGTTCGCTGGACGCTTCGGGCACCCCAAAAAAACGCCTACCTGGTCGCGGTGGCCCGCGGCCCTGCCGTCGCAGAGCCCTTCTGGGTCATCCCACGTCCCTACCAGCACACAAGCTTGGATTACCAAGCCATGGTAATTGGTGCCACCAACCCCATCTGGCTGGATGGGAGCACACCAGGCGAGCCAGCTCGCTGAAACCTTGTGCGACTTGGGGCTTTGCCGGGTTCGCTCCTTCTGAGTTCTGTGCCGGTGATAAAAAAAGCCAGGGATTCTCATTGTCATACGCAATCAGCTATTCCAGCCTTACAGACGAAACCACATCTACGGAGAACGCATCATGACAGGTTTACTCTCTATCCTTGGCATCGCGGTTGTTGGGTTGATCCTCCTGGCTTTATGGATCATGAGCATCTACAACCGACTAGTCACCCTCAAGAATCGCTTCAAGAACGGATTCGCTCAGATTGATGTGCAGCTCAAGCGACGCTATGACCTGATCCCAAATCTGGTGGAAACGGCCAAGGGCTATCTCAAGCACGAGCGTGAAACCCTTGAAGCGGTGATCACCGCACGCAACCAGGCTGCACAGGCCGCCTCCGCCGCTGCGAGTGATCCCGGTAACCCGGGTGCGGTGCAGGCGCTGGCGGGGGCTGAAACCGCCCTCACTGGCACACTCGGCCGCTTCTTTGCCCTGTCCGAGGCTTACCCAGACTTGAAGGCCAACGCCAACATGATGCAACTCAATGAAGAGCTGACTTCGACCGAAAACAAAGTCGCCTTCGCCAGGCAGGCCTTCAATGATGCGGTCACCAGCTACAACACCCAACGCGAAATCTTTCCCAGCAACGTGTTTGCCGGCATGTTCGGCTTCAAGGAAGCGGAGCTATTTGAAGTGAAGGATGAGGCCGTCAAGGAAGCTCCCAAGGTTTCCTTCGACTAGGTCCTCAAGCGCTCACAACGCATCGAACCCAGCCGGTATTCCTGGGATGAACTTCTTCGAGCATCAGGATCGAGCCAAAGCCAAGACATCTCGTCTGGTATGGCTCTTTGTCTTAACGGTTCTGCTCCTGACCGGGTTGATTTACCTGACGGTCGCTTTCTCGCTGGTCCTCAATGCGGAGATGGACGATTCGGTTTCCATGTGGAACCCAGAGGTGCTCCTTTGGGTCATCGTGGGGAACACACTGGTCATAGGCGGCGGCTGCCTGTTCAAGATGCTGGAGCTCGGGGGACGGGGTGACAAGGTCGCGCAGATGCTCGGAGGTCGCCTGGTGCATCCTGAGACGACCGATCCGGCCGAACAGCGATTGATCCACGTCATTGAGGAAATGGCGATTGCCTCGGGTGTGACGATGCCCGAGGTTTACGTGCTCAAGGATCATTCGATCAACGCCTTCGCTGCCGGGTCCAAGACCAGTGAGGCGGTCATTGGGGTCACCACTGGCTGCTTGAATTTGCTTTCGCGCGACGAACTGCAGGCGGTGATGGCTCACGAGTTCAGTCACATCCTCAACGGTGACATGCGCCTGAATATTCGCATGATCGCTTTGCTCCATGGGATCTTGAGCATCACAATCATCGGACGCATCCTGCTGGATTTAGGCTGGCAAGAACGCAGCTACGGTGATGATGACGAAAATGGCGGGCACATTGGCCTGGCTCTGCTGGGGCTTGCCTTCATGGTGATCGGAGGATTGGGCCTGGCCATGAGTCAGGTCATCAAGGCAGCGGTTTCACGCCAGAGAGAATTCCTGGCTGATGCCTCGGCGGTTCAGTTCACACGAAACCCCGAGGGCATCACCGGGGCTCTCAAAAAAATCGGAGGCATCCCTCAAGGTAGCCGCATCAAAAACGCCCATGCCGAAGAGGCCAGTCACCTTTTCTTTGGCAACGGATTGCAGGCCGACTCAGGGTTTTCATTAGGCAATTTAAGCACCCACCCTCCCCTGGTTGAGCGCATCCGGCGGATTGATCCCCAATTTGACGGAGCCTTTCCCGCGATTGAATACCAGCCTCCCGAACCCGAACCTGGCCAGAACTCAAGCAAAGCTCAAAGCGGCGCTCACTTCCTTCAATCATCGGTCATGGCCGGAGTGGCCATGGGCGGAGCCGCTGAACACGGTGGCCGAGGCCAGGTTCACCACGTGCGCCCGCGGCCGCAGGTAGGGGCTGAGGGCCTTGGTGCACAACCACGGTCCCTTGAGGTTCACCGCCATGACTCGGTCCCATTCGACGGGGT
>JALRAZ010000145.1 GCA_023257935.1 Verrucomicrobiota bacterium | reverse complement strand
GGGCTAATAAATCTGGCAATCCCCCCATATCATCATGTCATCCACGACTCCTAAATCTCTGGGTGAAGACCCTGTCATGCAGCCAATTCGAGCCTTTACCTTGATTGAATTGCTAGTGGTCATCGCCATCATCGCCATCCTCGCTGGAATGCTCCTTCCCGCATTGAGCAAAGCCAAGGATAAGGCTCAAAATGTGATCGATTTCAATAACACCAAAAACATCATGCTCGGCACCCTCATGTTCGCCGGCGACAATGATGAATACATGCCCAGACCTGCCTGGGGAAACAGTGAGGATTGCTGGGCTTTCGGAAAAGGCATGGCTCAGGTGGCCGGAACCGCCTCCCTGACGACCCTGGAAACTCAGTTGCAGAATCAGGAATTGGCATTTCGGCAGGGTCAGTTGGCCAACTACCTCGGCAACACCATGAAGATCATGATTTGTCCCAAGGATGCGGTCGAATCGCGCTCATCCAAGCGCAATAACTACCTACAGCGAAACGTCAAGATCACGAGTTACACTTGGAATGGTTTTGTGGGAGGCTTTGGCTCCAACAGTGGTGGGAGTTCTCCCAGTGGGCCCTTCAAAACCTACAAAACCACCGATTTGCGTCCCACCAACTTGATCCAGTGGGAAACCGATGAAAACACCCCATTTTTATTTAATGACGCAGGCAATCGACCTGATGAGGGAATTTCCCAGCGGCATGCTTCCAGCATTCCCAAAGATAGCTACACCGATGTGGGTGGACGATCTTCAGTGGGTGCGATCGGGGGCCATGCGGTCAATATGACTTTCCGAGAGTTTTATTCCATGGTTGGCAGGGGGCGCCGTTCCGAGCTGCAGCCTGCTGCGAGCTTTCCGCAACAGCCGACCGAATTGCCCAACGACCTCTACTGGATGCCTGGCAGCGACCGGGGGGGATGGTAAAGCCAACTAATCACCGATCATCATGCGTGTTTTAACTTGCTGCTACGTTGCCTTGATAGCTGGTGCTACCCTGATCTTCACTGGATGTGGTGGAGGAGAGGAAGCCCCCACTCCGATCGCCGATGAGTCGCTTGAAAGCCCGGCCCCGCAGCCACAGGGTAAGCAAAGCAGCGGCGTCCGCTCGGTATCCTCGGGGGCTGCCGCTAACAGCGCTTCAGCTTATGATCGGATCGATGCCGCTCTTGACAAGGGTGACTACATGGGAGCGGTCAATGTTGCCATCAAGTCTGGGGGCAACCCCACTGAAAACATGGAGTATTTGCGTCATGTGCAAACCCAGCTTGGTGATCCGATGGCTCGTGGCGATGCCAAGGCCACCGAAGCCTACAATAAGTTGAATGCCTTCTACATGATGAAATATCAGCGATAAAAAGCTGAATCTGTGGTCATTCTGGGCTGCGCTGATGGCATGATTGAGCGATGACGTGACCTTCTTTTCGGGCTGAGGCGATGATTAAGCGCCCGTAGGCTCAAGTCTTCCATGACCCTTTTGTTGATGGGGTTGCTGATTGTTTTGTGCTCAAAGTGAGGCTTGATCCACCCTCCAAGATCAGGCCGTCACGGATCAATTGGGCCTCCTGCAGCCGACGCAACGCGAAACGTTGAGCTGCTCACAGGGTCGCACCGGCCACACTTGCCCGATTATTTTGGTTTCATTAGGTATTTGACCTAAATGAAGCGGTGGATTAAAACACACGCAATCTCTGTAATTATGTCAGCATCAAAACACAACACACAGCAGGTGGGGTTGGCTCCAGCTAAAACTAGGAAGGCCTTTACCCTGATTGAACTCCTTGTGGTTATTGCCATCATCGCCATCCTGGCTGGAATGCTCCTTCCAGCTTTGAGCAAGGCCAAAGACAAAGCTCAAAACACGCTGGACTTCAATAATAACAAACAAATCATGCTCGGCATGATGATGTACACCGGAGACAACGAGGAATTCATGCCTCATCCAAGTTGGGGTGGAAATGGATCTGGCCCCGACAACTGGGCTTACAGTGGTAAGGTCATGCCTCAGTATTCCAGCGCCACCACCTTGGCGAATTTGGAGGCCCAGCTCTTAGGGCAGCGTCAAGCTTTTCTAGCGGGGCAGCTAGCCAGTTACTTGGGTGGCACCGAAAAGGTGATGATTTGCCCCAAGGATGCCGTGGAGTCACGCGGTTCCAAGAAAGCCAAATATCTGGCGCGCCCCATTAAAGTGACCAGCTACACTTGGAATGGTTCGGTGAGTGGTCTGACCCAACAGCTTGCCAATGGCCGCACTTACAAAATCACCGACTTCCGTCCGACCAACATCCTTCAATGGGAGACCGACGAAAACGATCCTTTCTACTTCAATGACGCAGGCAATCAGCCTCACGAGGGCATTTCACAGCGTCATGGTGGTGCTGTGACCAGCAATAACACCGACAACATGGGTGGCCGCGCTACGGTTGGGACGATCATGGGATCAGCCCAGAACCTAACCTACCAAAAGTTTTATGAAATGGTAGGGCCAAGGGGCGGACGCAGCATCAACCAGACCATCGCACCTCCGAATGATCTTTATTGTGTGCCTGGTAAACTCGACGGCGGATACAATTAATCCCTTCCAATGGGTTTATTCATGGATATCAAACGTTTCAAGCAAGCAGCAACACTCTTGGCCTGTCTGCTTTCAATCAGTGTGCTGACAGGTTGTGGTGGAGGAGATAGTGAGGTAGAAGCGACTCCGGCACCTGCAGACGTTTCGGTCGGAGAAGCCGAAGTCAAGGGCAAGACCTCCTCTGGTAAGCGTACCGTCAGTAGTGGTGGGGGGGGCACCGGCAGCAGTGCTGCCGTGCAGTCAGCCATTGCCAAGGTTGAAGC
>JALRAZ010000124.1 GCA_023257935.1 Verrucomicrobiota bacterium | reverse complement strand
GCAGCGCGGCCTTAAGCATCTATGGAAATCACTCTTACCATCCTTTTGACGGCTGCGATCGTCTCTCTTTTTTGGTGGATCTCCAATCGATCGGCCAAGGACAAATCCGCGTCAATTGCTGAGGACCTCAGCACCATGCGTCAACAATTGCAAAAGACCTGGACTGAGATGGAGCACCATCGCGATGCTGTGTTCGATGCCATGGCAGAGGGAGTGCTACTCTGTGATCTTTCTGGTAAGATCCTCTTTTGGAATCGTGCCTGCCGTCGACTCTTTAACTTGCCTGAGAATCCCCTGGATGGAATGACTCTGCTGGAGGCTCTTCGCCTGCATGAGGTACTCGAGGTGTTTGAGCGAACCCTTGAGAAGGGTCGAACCATGGGGGTAGAACTCAAACCCCGCGGGGGAGCGTCGCTTCACCTCATGCTCAATGCTGTGGTGGTCGATCACTCATCGGGGAAGCCAGACAGTGTGTTGCTGATTTTCCATGATCTCACCCAGCTCAGGGAACTGGAGAATGCGCGAAGGGATTTTGTGGCCAATGTGAGTCATGAACTCCGCACGCCTCTTTCCATGATCAAGGGTTTTGTGGAGACGGTCATGGATCACCCTGAAATGGATCTGGAGACGCGGGTTAATTTTCTGGGGAAAGTTCAGAAGCACTCTGATCGGCTCTCCCTGCTTATTGAGGATCTCCTGACTATTTCCAAGCTGGAGAGTGGGCAGGCCACTGTGAACCTTCAGGATGTCCATCTTCGCGGTGAAGTGGCTCGTGTCTTGAGTGATTTGGAAAGAGGCGCCCAGGCCAAGCAAATGAGGGTGAATTTAGACATTGCCAACGATATCCGGGTGAAAGTGGATGTGGATTTACTCGACCAGATCATCATTAACTTGGTGGATAATGCCATTAAATATGGCCGCCAGGGTGGCAGGGTAGAAGTCAAAGCCAATCGCAATGGGAATGACCAGGTCTGTATTGGTATTGCTGATGATGGTCCCGGTATTCCGCCAGAATCTCTTGATCGTATTTTTGAACGCTTTTTTCGCGTCGACAAGGCTCGTTCCAGATCCCAAGGCGGTACGGGTCTGGGTCTATCCATTGTGAAGCACATCGCCCAAGCCCTTGGTGGGCGCGTTTGGGTGGAGAGCGAATTGGGTCATGGTACCACCTTCTTCTTCACCCTCAAGCGATCGGACGCGCTTTCCAGCCAAACCGAACTCCAGCTCGATAAACATTTGCATGCCGCCAGCAGTGCCAGGGAATGATGCCCGCACTTTGGGTTGAAAAGGAGTGAATCCAGTGCGCTCCAACTAACACTTTCCAATTCGCAAAGGAAGGTTTACAAGGATTCCATGGTTCCCGTAAGTCACGCTTTCCTACTCGCATGCCTTCTACTCTTAAGCCTGCTAGCCTGCCCTGGGCAGGTTCTGGCTGGGGAACGTCCCCATGTGCTATTGATCCTGGTCGATGATATGGGGTATGGGGACTTATCCAGCTACAATCCTGAGTCGCGAATCCAAACCCCTCATCTCGATGCCTTGGCACATCAGGGGATGCGTTTTACTGATGCGCATGCCTCAGGTCCCCTTTGCCACGTGTCGCGCTATGGTTTGATGACCGGTCAATATCCTTTCCGAGCCAACCCAGGCGCATGGCGCACGCAGGCCACCATCGATCCCACGCGCCTCACACTGGCAGGTTTCCTGAGGCAACAGGGCTATCGAACGGCGATGGTCGGAAAGTGGCACCTGGGATTTGATGAAAAGGGTTACGATCGACCTTTGACCGGTGGTCCCATCGACCGCGGGTTTGATCGCTTCTTCGGCATCCGTGCGTCAACCGACATCCCACCCTATTTTTATATCCGTCAGGATCGTGCCGTTTTACCGCCTACCAGTCGCATTGCAGCCAATCAGTCGGAGGGATGGTCTCCCATCCAGGGCGCCTTCTGGAGGGAGGGCGGTATTGCTCCTGGGCTTGAGCTCAAAGACGTCTTGCCGCGATTGACCGAAGAGGCGATCGAGGTCATCGACAGCCATTCGAGGGCACCAGGTGATGATCCTCTCTTTCTTTATCTGGCTTACCCGGCACCGCACACTCCCTGGCTCCCATCCGAAGAGTTCGTGGGGCGAAGTGAGGCAGGGATGTATGGGGATTTCATGATGATGGTGGATCACATGATAGGTCGGGTTTTAGGTGCATTGGAGGGCGCAGGCATGAGCGAGGATACGATGGTCGTCTTCAGTTCTGATAATGGCCCTGTTTGGTATAAAGAAGATGTGCTTCGTCTTGGTCATGATGCCTCAGGTGGTTTGCGTGGCATGAAGGCAGATGCCTGGGAAGCGGGGCACCGCGTACCCCTCCTAGTGCGTTGGCCTGATCATGTTGCTGCTGGGAGTCATTCCCAACAACTGGTCAGTTTTGTGGACATCATGCCAACCCTTGCCACTGTGCTTGGGCAGACTTTGCCTGAGGGAGCTGCGCCGGATGGCAAGAGTTTTGCCTCGGTTCTCAAAGGAGATCTTCAAGATAAAAATGGACGACGTGAGACCCTCGTCTTGGCCTCGGGTAACGGCACGATGACCTTGCGTGATGGCCACTGGAAACTTATTCAGGGCTTGGGGTCTGGAGGGTTTTCCAAACCGGCCAAAATCAAACCCACCCAAGGTGGCCCCGCTGGTCAGCTCTACCATTTGGGGAGGGATCCCGGCGAAGCGAGCAATTTGTTTGCCAGTGAACCGCAGAGGGTGGCTTCCATGCAGGAGAAACTTGCCAGTATCCTTGCCGATCAGTAATCCCTCAGGTCGTTGCAGGGTGATCTGATGGTTTTTGAATGCGTTCCACCCGGACCCCGACATGACGGGTGTTGGGTAAGATATATTTCTTGATTTCGACTCGGACGCGCTCCACCTGATAAGCTTTCAGCACCCAATCGGCAATTTCACAGGCCAGGGTTTCAATGAGCTTCCACTGACGGTCCTGACCCCAGCTCAGGAGGGACCGGGTCAGGGCATCATAATCAATGGTCAGCTCAACGTCATCCTGTCTGGCCGCCTGGGTGAAATCCTTTTCCAGCTCAAGGCTGATGAGCAGGCGCTGTGGTTGCCGACGTTCTTCATCGGGCACCCCAACCCTGAAATGAGCTTCGAGTTCTTCTATGAGGATGGTGTCTTTCATGCGTGGGTCGCCTCCTTGGAGGTTTTGGTTGTGGGGTGGGTTGTTTCCAGTAATCGTCTGGTGGCTTGGTTCAAATCCATTTTCTTGGCCTCCTGCGGGGTGACCCAGCAATAAGCCTGAGCTTCTTCATTGAGTCGAACCCCTGGTTGGTCTCCGGCGCATTGAGCTGTATAATTAAGCAGAAGAAAATGTGCCTTGCGGTAGAATTCTGGAGGGTTGATGGCATCCTGAACCATGACCCAAGCTATGTTTTCGATTGCGAGTCCTGTTTCTTCCATGATCTCGCGGCGAAGGGCCTCCTCTGAGGCTTCGCCACGTTGAATCTTACCCCCAGGAATCCCCCATTTGTCAGACCATTTGTGAGTGCGAACCATCAGCACATTGCCGACCTGGTCATGAATCAAGGCGCCGACTGTGGGGATAGGGAAAGGCGATTGAGCTGCATGGCTGGCATGATTGGTTTCAGCCAGGGGATCCATGCAGGTGTTTTCCATTAGGGTCTGCAGTTCTCCGAGGTGCTCTACCAGTAGCTCTGGATTGGTTTGCTTGAGTGCTTCCGGGCCTTTGAATCCAGTCAGGACCGCACAAGCAGGGATGGCGGCGTGATGAGCCGTTTCCACATCGTGTTCCATGTCACCGATGTAGAGGGTTTGCGCGGGATCGATTCCATGCCGAGTGATCAGCTGGTGGATCTCTTTGCGCTTGTCCCATATTCCGGTGTAGGTGGCTTCAAAATAGGGCGCAAAACCCGATTTGCTGAGATGCAGTGCAAAATGCTTGGGGTGAATGGCGCTTAGGACAAAACACCTCAATCCCTTTGATCGACAAAATTCTAGGAATTGTGGTGCGTGCGCCAGAGGCTTGACCGAATCCTGTTCAGCACTGAAGGCCTCATGAAACCAGGCCTCGAGTTGTTCAATCGGCACTCCGGGAACATGAGACTCGTAGAATCCAATGAAGGGCAATTCAAAGTGGGCTCTGAAATCATCTAACGAAAGGGTCGCTACCCCAGCTCGTTCAAAAACCCGACAAGTCGCCTTCCAGACTGCGGGTAAGTCATCCATCAGCGTACCGCACCAGTCGAAAATGATGTTCCTGATCACGCAGCCAGTGTAGCCTCGGGGAGATTGAAAATCAAACGCCCTGAGGTTTGGTGGATCCTAAGCAAGGCAGCTCTAGGCAGGCCTTTCAGGGGTTTGATGTTAATCCATGCGCAGCACATTGGGTTTGGAACTGATCATTTTAGCTTTGCTGATTCTGGCCAACGGTCTTTTTGCCATGGCTGAAATGGCTATCGTGTCGGCTCGTAAGTCACGCCTTCGCCACTGGGCTCGCCAGGGTCAAAGGGGAGCACAGCTTGCCTTGGAACTGGCTGCCTCCCCCAACCGATTTTTATCAACCATCCAGTTTGGTATCACACTCATCGGGATCCTGGCAGGTGCTTTTGGAGGCGCCACCCTGGCCAGGAATCTTTCCAGCCTGTTGCGAGAATTACCTTGGTTTGCCGAACAGGCTGACAAGATTGGATTTGGCGTGGTTGTGGTTGGCATCACTTTTGCCTCATTGGTATTTGGGGAATTGGTTCCCAAGCGTCTGGCTTTGGCAAGAGGAGAGAGGATTGCTTCTTGGTTAGCACCTCCAATGCATCATCTGAGTCGTTTGGCTAGTCCGTTTGTTGGGGTGATCGGCTGGGTCACCGACAAGATTATGGGATCTCTTGGACTTGGCAGACAGGATGACAACCCGGTATCGGAGGATGATGTTCGCCTAATGGTTGAGCAAGGAATACATAGCGGGGTTTTCCATCACGCTGAAATCGAGTTGGTTTCACGGGTCATGGGTTTGGATAAGACCCCAGTTCGAGACATCATGTCCCCTATTATGGGTCTTCCTAGCTTGAGCACCAGTGATTCGCTTCAGGATATAGAAGCCAGAATCAGAGATTCCTCCCGTCTGTTCTTTCCCCTCAAAGATGGGCTCAGTAAACAGATATTGGGGCTGATTAGTTTACGTGACTTGTGGCTTCATCGTTCCAATTTGGAAGCGGATTCTCTGAAATCATTGGTCAAGGCGCCGCTCATCGTACCGGAGCATGTCCATGCGGTAAAGTTGATCGAGGCCCTTAAGCGAACGCAGTGGCACGCCGCCCTCGTCGTGGATGAATACGGTGAAATAACTGGATTGGTTTCTATGATGGACATCATGGAGCGCATCGCTGGAGGTTTTGCAGCTCAGGACTATTTGACTGACACCCAACCGAGTAAGCGATTGGATGGAGACTGGATTCTAGACGGAATGCTAGGGGTGGAGGAGGCCAGTGAACTCCTTGCCCCAGGTCAAAAACTTGCCTTGCCCCCTGGGCGTTATCATACCCTTAGCGGCTTGGTGACGGTGGTGCTTGGCAGGCTTCCAAAACAGGGTGACTGGCTACCGTGGGGGCCTTTTTGGTTGGAAGTTCTTGAGATGGATCAACATTGTGTCAAGGAGTTGCGCATCACCCGCACCGCGTTTGGAGTGAAGCAACAGGATACCTGAACCCATATTGTTTCCAAACCATACCTATGGGATCGACCCAACACACCAGTCAATCACTGGATGATTTCTGCTCCGACCAACTTGATGAGATGGCTAGGCATGGTTTGTCAAGACGTCTCAGGGTGGTCGAGGGCCCACAGGGAGCACGTCTGAACATGTCCGAAGGTGCTCGAGAAAACTTTGCATCCAACGACTATCTGGGCTTAGCAGCCCATCCCTTGATTAAGCAGCGAGCACAGGAGACCTTAAAAAGTTATGGATTGGGTTCGGGGTCCTCACCTCTTATTTCAGGACATCTGCAACCTATGGCAGGGCTCCAGAGGGCCCTGGCAAAATGGAAAAATACCCCTGCCGCGCTGGTATTCACATCTGGATACGCTAGCGCCATGGGAAGTTTGCCGGCTCTTTTTGGACCCCGTGATATCCTCATATTGGATAAGCTGAGTCATGCCTGCCTAGTGGATGCGGCTCGCATGAGCCGTGCGACCTTGCGGGTTTTTGCCCATAATCATATGGAGCAGTTGGCCCAGAGGCTGGCGTGGGCTCGTGAAGTGATGGCGAACCGATCGGTAGCGGATCGAGGGCATATTGGAGTGGTCGTTGAGGCCGTTTATTCCATGGATGGGGACGTGGCACCTCTGGAAGAACTGATCGAACTCAAGGAGCGTTACCAAGCGTGGCTGATGGTGGATGAGGCCCATGCCATCGGGGCATTTGGCCAACATGGTTCGGGATTGCTCAGTGAGTTGGGACTGCAGGATAAAGTGGAGATACAAATGGGAACCCTTGGTAAGGCACTTGGTGCATCAGGTGGTTACATTGCCGGTTCGAGGGCACTCATTGATTTCCTTGTTCACCGCGCTCGTTCTTTTGTTTTTTCGACGGCACCCTCGCCGGTGGTGTGCGGTGCTGCCCAGGCTGCCATTGAGTTACTCCAGACTGCGGAAGGGTCACTACTTTGTCAGCGATTGCATGCAAATATCCGCTGTCTCCGACAGGCCATCCCAGATTCATGGCGCGTCCATGCTGGCCAAGGCAATCGCATCGGATGGCTTTATCCCGGATCTTGGGAAACCCCGATTTTTCCATGGCTCTGTGGGAGTGCTGCCTCCGCTGTGAGTTTGTCCGAGCAACTTGCCGAGCAAGGTTTTCTGATTCCAGCCATCCGGTATCCTACGGTAGGGCGCAACAGTGCTCGGCTTCGACTTTCAATCAGCGCCCTGCATGAGCCTGAGACGATTCAAGCACTGGTGGAATATCTGATCACCAATCAACCATCGCTAACCCAATGAGCATGATGCATCCTCTGGCTCAGAAAGACATCCAGCACATCTGGCACCCCTTCACTCAAATGGAAGAATGGTGCAAGGAGGAACCGGTGGTCATTACCTCTGGGCAGGGCACGATGCTTCGAGATCAATATGGACGATCCTACCTCGATGCCAATGCTTCCATTTGGACGAATCTTCATGGGCACCGTCATCCACTGCTCAACCAGGCCATTGTGCGTCAACTTGGCAAGATCAGCCATTCCTCGGCCTTGGGCCTTGCTAATGAACCGGCTTCGCTACTGGCTGAGGCACTGATCCGAGCTGCTAACCCGTCTCGCCTCTTTGGCAAGAGGGGGGCTCCTTGTGCGAATCCAAAACTGAAAAAAGTTTTTTATTCAGACGATGGGTCAACTGCCTTGGAGACCGCGCTCAAAATGGCCTATGAACACGCTAGGCGATCGGGTGTGAGTGGAAAGCCTCGCTTTCTTTCGGTCAAGAATGGGTATCACGGCGACACGGTGGGGGCCGTCAGTTTAGGTCAGGTGCCACTTTTTCACCGAGCCTTTGGATCCCTTTTGTTCGGAACCGACAAGGTCATGTCTCCCTACTGTTACCGTTGTCCCTTCAATCGCGCCAGGCCAGAGAGGTCAGAGGCTCGATTCAGTCGTCGCTGTCAGTGGGAGTGTGTGGATGGTTTCGAGCAGAAACTGGAGCAAGCCTGCAAGCGAGGCCGACCTCATGCCGGATGGGTTGTCGAACCGGTGGTCCAGGGCGTGGCTGGCATGGTCGTTCAACCTCAAGGTTGGTTGCAGCGCGTGGCTCGCTTGGCTCGTCAGGCATCCATTCCCTTGATCGCAGATGAGGTGATGACGGGTTTTGGTCGTACCGGACCGCTTTTTGCTTCCCATGGTGAAGGCGTTCAACCTGATTTCCTTTGCGTGGCAAAAGGCATGACAGGTGGTTATCTTCCCATGGCAGCCACACTTGTTACCGACTCAATCTACCAGTCTTTCCTGGGTAGCCATAGCTCTGGAAAAACTTTTTATCATGGGCATAGCTACACAGGCAATCAGCTCGGGGCCTCGGTGAGTCTGGCCAGTTTGAAGTTGCTTCAACAAGGTGAATCCAATCGGTTGCGACGCAAGGCAATCACTCGAAATTTGTCTGCTGGCTTGCAATCCTTGTGGGCCATTCCCCAGGTCGGGGATATTCGGCAAGCTGGAACGGTGGTGGGGGTTGAACTGGTTCAGAACTGGCAGACCCGAAAGCCATGGGATGCCTCACTGAGGATAGGTGCCAGGGTATGCCAGGTAATGGCTGCCCGGGGTGTGCTGACCCGTCCCATTGGTGATGTGATTGTCTTGATGCCCCCTTATTGTGCGACACCAGACCAGATTGATACCATGATCACCGTGCTGCAGCAGGCAATTGTGGAAGTGATGGCCCAGTGATTTGCTTCCCAAGAGTTTGTCGAAAAGGGGTGGCTCTGATGGAAAACCAATCGATGCGGGAGGATTCCCATCAGCCAAGGACGCTACTTTATGAATTTTTTTCTGATCGGCCCAGGGTGATCAAGATCTCCTGCATTTTCTGCGTATCATAAACCCCGTGGATTTGTTTGGGAGAGGGATCATTGGGTTGGTAGAGAAGGATGTGGGGCCAGGGCTCACTCAAGCCATAATGTCCGCTCAAAGACCCTTCCCAGTCAAGCAGGATGAAACGGCCGTGTTCTTTGGCGATTTTCCTGCTGACCCAGGACCTGAGCAGCGTTGGGACATGTTTGATTTCCGCTACTGAAAGGATTTCGACTTCATTTCCTAATACCTCTGTCAGGTGTCGACCCCAGGCTGCCGAATCAATGGCACATTCCCGATTACCCAGGATGATGATTTGTGGTCGTTTGCCTGGGAGTTTGATTGCTTTCGCCTTCCCATCCACATCCTTGAGGAGGATGGATGCAAGGGGATCCTTGTCACACAGGCCTTGAGCGCTAAAGCACATGATTAGAAAAAAGCCCCAACCCAAAGCCGATTGCGTGAGCTTGCCACGGTTCAAGGCGCCTCCTCTTCGGATGGCAAAGCCTTATCATCTTGTTTTCCAAGACCTGCTTTTTGCATGGGGTTTTTCGCCTCTTTTTCACCCTCGAGTGCAAATCGGGCTGAGGCAATGCCGCGCGGGTAAGTGTTATTGGCTAAATCGCTATCGGCTGTCTGCAAGTAAGGATCCAGCCTCAAAGTGCGAATGGGTTCGGTCGTGATGAGCAGTTTCTTAATGTGTTGGCTGTGACGCCTCCAGATCTCGGTCGGGTAGTGTCGGATTTCTCGATTGCCATTGAAGTATTCGATTTCGAGGATGACTGGCATGACCAGGCCGCCCAGATTCTCGAGTTCCACGACGTAGAAATGATGTTCCAGTTTGAGCAGGTCGCGTTCATCGGCTTCAAGACCGTCCAGCTTTTCTTTGGCTTTTTCGCGATCCTCTTCCAGCACGTCCAATGGGTCGTAGCTGTTGTAAAAATCAATCAGCTCGGGATAGCGGTCCACCAGCCTCTCCAGGTCTTGGTTGCGCTGCTGGCTGATGGTTCTGGGTTCTTCATCACGCTCTTGTTTGCGACGCTGGTTATCGACTACCGGATCAAGGGTGTCGAGTTGGTATTCGGTCAATTGGGTGATGGCCAGATCGACATGGTCTGTGGAGTAAAACCAACCTCTCCAGAACCAGTCTAGGTCAATCCCAGAAGCATCCTCGAGGCTGCGAAACAAGTCGGCTGGTTGGGGGCGTTTGAACTGCCAGCGTTCTGAGTAAGTACGGAATGCGAAATCGAATAGTTCTCTCCCGAGTATAGACTCTCGTAGGATGTTCAGAGCAGTGGCTGGTTTGCCATATGCGTTGTTGCCAAATTGCAGGATTGATTCGGAATTACTCATGATCGGCACCTGCTGAGATGAGGTCATGTACTGGGTCATGTTCTTGGGCTCTCCCCGGCTTGAGGGATAGTCTTCTTCCCATTCTTGTTCGGCAAGATACTGAAGGAAGGTATTCAGACCCTCGTCCATCCATGTCCACTGGCGCTCATCGTTGTTGACGATCATGGGGAAATAATTATGACCGACTTCATGAATAATCACCGAAATCAAGCCATACTTGGAATGCATCCACTGTTCCCTGCTAGTGGGTTTGCCCCAATAGGTCCCATCGGGAAGTGGACGCGGGGCATTGAAACAAATCATAGGGTATTCCATGCCACCGACCGGACCGTTGACCGATATGGCTACAGGGTAGGGATAGTCGAAGGTAAAACGTGAGTAAACTTCAAGTGTGTGGGCTACCGCATGAGTGGAATACTGACTCCAGAGTGGCTCCGCCTCGTTGGGGTAAAAGGACATGGCCAATACCTTTTGCTTGCCGCTCTGATGGCCCATCGCATCCCAAATGAATTTTCTTGAACTGGCAAAGGCAAAATCCCTCACGTTCTCGGCGTGAAACACCCAAGTTTTTTTTCCCTTAGCCGGTGAGGCTTGATTCTGTTTTGCCTCCTCCGGGGTAATAATGAACAGGGGCTTTTCTGATGAGCCAGCCTGCTCAAGTCGCTCGATTTGGGCAGGGCTCAGAACGTCCTCCTTATTTTGGAGAGTGCCCGTGGCAGCCACCACATGATCTTCAGGCACCGTGATGGCCACTTGATAATTGCCAAACTCCAGGGTGAATTCTCCGCTACCCAAGAACTGCTTATGATGCCATCCCCGGTCGTCGGTGTAGGCAGCCATGCGAGGAAACCATTGGGCCATTTCATAGATAAAGTTGCCGTCCTCAGGGAAATACTCATAACCACTTCGCGCTCGAATCAACTGAGCATCAATGATGTTGTAGGACCAACTGATCGCAAAACGTATGGACTGGCCAGGCTGGAGCGGGGCGGGCAGATCTATGCGCATCATGGTCTTGACTAGGTGGTGTTCCAATGACTGACCTGAGGCATCGCGCACACTGTGTATTCTGGCTGCGCCATCGAAGGATTCCCTCTCCAGCAGGGCTCTGAGGGATCGAAATTGCAGGCGCTCAAGATCGGGTGCCAGTTCTGTCAAGTGGCCATCGGCATCCTTGGCAAAGAGATTCGCGTCGACTTGCACCCATAGGTATTCCAGCGCGTCAGGGCTGTTATTTCTGTAGTCAATAGTTTCCGATCCAATGATACGCTGCAGCTGGTCATCGAGTTCCACCTTGATGTCATAATCCGCCTGCTGCTGCCAGTAGGCTTCGCCTGGAGTACCCGAAGCGGTGCGGTAGCTGTTTGGGGTCGGAAGGATCTCCTCAAGTTGCCTGAATTTGGGCTCACCCAATTGAGCCAATGCTGCTGGTGCTAGCAGCATCAAGAAGCCAATGCTCCCGAGTTCGATCCATCGGGGGATCCAGCTCATGTCACTGAGGTGATGTTTCATTTTGCAGGGGTCATGAATCATGCCTCCCATTCTAGGGCGGGACCCCATGGCTGGCAATGCCGACCTACTCCTCTATCCATTTAAGAAACCTTTTGGTTTTGGACATGATCAAGAGGTGATTTGGTTGAGAGGGAATTGAATGCGGACCATGCGCCATGGGTATCGGCAAACCATCCCTGAAAGGTGTCATTGATGGAAAGCATGATGGTTGGGGCGGTGCCAATGATGTGCACCCGCTTTCCGCCGCGCATCATCTGAATGTTTACTTCGTGTTCGCTCATGTATTTCATGCAAGCCATCATGGAGTTAGGGATGAGACATTGGCTGACCAACCCCTTCAATGAAGTGATTGCACCACAAAAAAAGACTTCCTTTTTCAAGGAAGCCTTCTTTGATCTAGCCGAGGTAAGCCAAGCCTACCCCTTCAGTCGGTTTCTTGGAGATGTTTTAGGAGCCAAACTGCATTCTTTGTGCCTGAGGCATTTCGTCAGGACAAGGAGCGTTGATGGGGGCATCAGGCTCAACAGAAGAAGGCGCGACCAAACCGTTAGCAAGCATGAAGGCTTCGACTTCCTCACCGCTGACATCAGCTAGCATGTGACCGTTGATTTCAACACAGGGGCTGAGCATCTGACCGCTCTTTTCTATCATCTCCTGACGCTGAACTGGATCATTGATGATGTCCCTGTCTTCAAAGGGAAGTTGATATTTGCGCATGATCGCCCTCACACCCTGACTCCAACCACAGGATGGTTTCAGGTAGGCGACAATGTTTAGGGACGGATTGGATTCACTCATGTTCAAAAACCTTTTCACACGCATCATGCCAGACCCGAGGCCGGATTCAACTCGGTTTTTGGATCTGGAGAGGATTTTTCTCCCAACATGCTCATGATCAGCGACCGAAAGGGATCGAATAGTACAATCGTCCAAAGGCATTTGGATTGAGGCCTTGAAGGGTTTAGGCCATAGATTGGACAGAACGAATATGAATCGAGCGACCGAATACCTTAAAAGTCTGGATCATCCTGAGCAGGCCGAAATGGGTCCCTTGGTGGATAGGGTGATTCAGGATGCCATTGATGCTGGATCAAGTGATATCCACATTGAGCCATGGGATTCAAGCCTGGTGGTTCGTATTCGTCTTAATGGTGTGCTTCAAGAGTTGGTGCATTTGCCGCTTGAATTGAGTGAAAAGCTAAGCGGACGACTCAAGGTCATGGCTAATCTGATCAGCTATGAAACCGACCGTCCTCAGGAGGGGCATGCCCAGCTGGATACCAGCTCAGGAGGGGTCGAGCTTAGGATGTCTTTTTTTCCTGTCGTGCGGGGTAGCCTGCAAGGATCTGTGCTCCGCGGAGAGAAAATGGTCATTCGTATTTTCGATCCCAACAAGCGCAGCTTCAACCTCGATGAATTGGGTTTCGAGGCAGATACCTTAATAAGCCTGAAACAGTTGCTCGCCCGACCCAGCGGCATGATTTTGCTCACTGGCCCTACCGGCTCAGGCAAGACGACGGCTATCTATGCAGCACTCACTCATCTAGCCCAACAGCACGGCTCATCCATAAGCATCAGTACGGTAGAAGATCCCGTTGAATACAACCTGCCCATGATTAGCCAGGCGCAGATCCATCATGCCAAGGACTTCACCTATCCGGTGGCGCTGCGCTCGCTCATGCGACAGGATCCCCAGGTGATCATGGTCGGGGAGATACGCGATGCGGAAACAGCCAACATAGCTGTTCAAGCGGGTCTTACTGGGCATCTAGTCATTAGCACCATCCATAGCAGTAGCACCGCTGGGGTATTTGCTCGCATGATCAACATGAATATCGAACCCTTTTTGCTCGCCTCAAGTGTGATCGGAGTGTTGGGGTTGCGATTGATCCGAACAAACTGCCCATCCTGCGCGATGCCCTATCAGCCCGAAGCGGGTTATCTCAAACTCATTCCCGAGCATCGTCTCGATGAGGCGAGCCTTCGGCAGGGCGGTGGATGCGAACATTGCCTCATGACGGGCTTTGGTGGCAGGGTGTCGGTCACTGAATTGCTCGAAGTAGATGAAGTGGTGAGAGAGGCTATTCTCGAGAAGCTACCCACTCGCAAGTTACAGGAAGTTGCCGTGGGCCAGGGGATGAGAACTTTGTGGCGTGCCGGGCTTGAGCGCGTGCTCAATGGTCAGACCCCGCTGGAGGAAATTATTCGGTCCATCCCCTGCGACCACTGAGCGTGAGTTCTGAGGGCTTCCTATAATGCGAAGGTGGACTGCCTCCCAAACCAGTCTGCCAAGAGGCTTCGTAATGGAATTCAGGCTGGTTATTCAGGTTCCCTTAAGGGCAATCATGAATACCCGCGAAGCCTATCTAGCACTCCACCTTCTTGATCAGGTAGGGCCGATTCGATTGAGGCGGCTGATCGAAGTATTTGGGTGTCCTCAAGCAGTGTTGAAGGCGCCTATTCAGAGCCTGACCCGGGTACACGGGCTGGGTCCTGAAACAGCTCAGATCATCGCAGATTGGGAAAACCGGGTAGACCTTGGTGGTGAGCTAGAGCGTATCCGGGCCTGGCCCTGTGAGTGGATCACGCAGGAGGACGCTCAATATCCGCCTAGTTTGAGAGAAATTTACGATCCTCCCGCTGGGCTTTATGTGAGAGGAACGCTTCACCCGCAGGATCATCTGGGTATTGCGGTAGTAGGCTCTCGGCGTGCTTCGGCCTATGGGCTTGAATCGGCCAGGAGGCTTTGTATTCAGCTTGCTCGAGCCCAGGTTACAGTGGTTAGTGGCGGTGCGCGCGGGATTGATACAGTCGCTCACCGTGGTGCCATGGTGGCAAAAGGCCGTACTGTGGCCGTACTGGGTAGTGGCTTGGACCACCTCTATCCTGCTGAAAACTCTGGTTTGTTCGATTGCATTGCCGACCAAGGGGCTCTGATCACTCCATTTCCCTTCGGCTATCGGGCTAGCCGACATTCCTTTCCTATTCGCAATCGCATTGTGGCTGGAATGAGCCTAGGGACAGTGGTGGTCGAGGCAGGAAGATCCAGTGGTGCTCTCATCACGGCGCATCAGGCCCTTGACTACGGGCGCTTGGTATTTGCTGTTCCCGGTCGTATCGATGCGCTAACCAGCAGGGGATGTCATGCGCTCATCAAGCAGGGAGCCAAGCTCATTGAACATTGCGAGGATGTGCTTTCAGAATTTGAATACCTTCACCCTGCTAAGGTACTGCCCGAGGTCACCCAGCCCACTATCAGTCAACCCGCTGCCCTTGAGCCGGATGAAACCCAGCTGCTAGAAAAATTACAGGGTCAGGAGCTGAGTGTGGAGTGCCTCATCAACCAAACTGGCCTTCCCGCCTCCCGGGTATCCACCCTGATGATGGGTTTGGAAATGAAGCAATGGGTCCGAAGGCTACCAGGCCACCGTTACCAGCGAACCGAACCTCCTGTCTGATGCAGGCTGATGGGATAAGCTTTTGACATCGAGGAGGTCATCCCTTGCCCACAATCCTCACAGGTTGGCCTGAGGTCTTTCGGTTCAGGGGCGCAGTTTCTGGTCGAGGACCTTCCCTACCAGGGCAGGATTGGCTTTACCGCGACTCAATTTCATGACCTGACCCTTGAGGAAGTTCAGGGCAGCGTCCTTGCCTTGTCGGTAATCTTCAGCTGGCCCAGGGTTGGCCTCGATTGCCTGGTCGCAAAATTGTTCGATGGCGCCTGTATCAGAGACCTGAACCAATCCTTTCTCTGCAACGATTGCAGCGGGAGCCTTACCGCTGGTGAACATGTCTGTGAAGACCGATTGAGCGATCTTGCTACTGATTTTGCCGGTATCCACCAGCTCCACCAACTCCACCAATGCTGCCGGTTCGAATCTGAGGGAATCCAGAGAAACCTCAGGTTCCACCAGTTGAGCCCGTAAATTATTGATGACCCAATTGGCAAGGGCCTTTGGGTTGCCACCATGGCTGGCCACCTTTTCAAAGTAGTCGCCCAGAGGGACGTCGCTGATAAACACTTCAGCGTCATTTTCCGGGAGCTGATATTGTTCCATGAACCGTTTCTTGCGATCCATCGGCAGTTCCACTAGGCCTTCGCGAACCGTTTCAAACCAGTTGTCTGAAGGTTCAAAGGGAACCAGATCAGGGCAGGGGAAGTATCGATAGTCATGGGCGTCCTCTTTGGTGCGCATGCTTTCAGTCATGTTGGCCACATCATCCCAACGACGCGTCTCCTGCACGATGCTTTCCCCTCGACTGATGGCTTCGAGCTGGCGCGGGATTTCATACTGCAGTGCTCGGCGAACACCGCTGAAGCTATTCATGTTCTTGATTTCCACCTTGGCGCCCAAGGTCTGACTGCCTTTGGGGCGGACGCTTACGTTGACATCGCAGCGAACCATTCCCTTTTCCATGTCGCAGTCGCTGATTTTGCCATAGACTAGGATGTCCTTGAGAGCATTGAGGTAGGCATGGGCCATGTCGGCACTGGTGATGTCTGGCTCGGAGACGATCTCCAGCAACGGAACCCCCCCCCGATTAAAATCAACGCCACTTTGACGATCAAAATGAAAGCTCTTGCCGACGTCTTCCTCAAGGTGCGCTCGGGTAATGCGGACCCTTTTGCTTTCTCCCTGCATTTCAAAGTCGACATGGCCATTGACCGTTGATGGGTAAGCAAGCTGCGTCAGCTGGTAGTTCTTGGCGACGTCTGGATAAAAGTAGTTTTTGCGATCGAATTGCACATGGCGCGGCAGCTCACAGTGCAGTAGATAGCCGGTCAATGCTGTCAGCCTCAGTGCTTGCTCGTTGGGCACTGGCAGCACACCTGGCATCCCAAGGCATACGGGGCAGACTTGCGTGTTGGGCTCAGCCCCGTATTGGTTGGCACATCCGCACCACATTTTTGACAGGGTCTTGAGCTGGACATGTGTTTCCAGCCCGATGACAGCTTCGTAGTCCATGTGAGAGTAATTCTGATCTTTTCTTGGGTTCAGGGCATGTAAGGCATGAGCTTGCGTCGAAGCTTGCCATTATTGGCAATCATCGCATAGCGATATTCTTGATCAATGGCTCGATGATAAAAATCGCCTCCAGCCTGTTTGAGGATGAACCCACCTCCCACGATGTCCCAAATCCGAACGCCCTTTTCCATGAAGGCATCCAGTCGACCATCTGCAATCCACACCAAAGACAATGCTGCGGCCCCCATGATGCGCACCTTACGCACCTTGTAAATAAGCTGATTGAAGGCCGGTAACATTTCATCCAGTGCCTCTGTCGTTTTGGAAAAGCCTATGGCCAGCATGGTTTGCTTGAGTTGAGTGTGATTTGTAGGCCGAATAAGTCGACCATTGAGGCGGGCAGGCTTGTCTTTCACAGCCGTCCACATCTCGTCCAGAAAGGGGTCGTAAACCAGGCCCAGGACAGTTTCGTGCTGGCTGGGTCGTCGTTGACTTCCTTGCTGCAAGGCAATGCTGACACAGGCATGGGGTAATCCGTGGGTGAAGTTCACTGTGCCATCGATGGGGTCGACGATCCAGCGCAAGGGTTGGTCCACATTGCCAAGATAACCTTCTTCTCCGAGCACAGGGACTTGAGGGAAGGCGGTGGTGAGGATGGCTTCAATCACACGCTGACACCGTTGGTCGAGTTCCAATTTGATATCGAATTGGGTTTCATCATGCCGTTTCTTGGTCTTGCGAAGATTCTGGCGCATTAATTTGCCAGCTGCCATCGCTGCTTCCTTGGCGGTGTTGAGTGCCTGGTTGAGCCTGATAGGTGTTGTGTGTGCCTCCATGAGTTAGGGTCGATCCCTGCTGGCCTAGGCAGCAGCCCTCGGTTTGAGGAGCATGATTGGGACCTGTTTCCAATTGTAAGGGCTGGCTTGCCGGTCAAATCAAGGAAGAAGCCATTCTTTTTCCTTTCCATTGTCTGGGGTTGGATGAGCGCAAGATCCCTCGGTCGTTGAGCGCTGGTTTTGGTTTCAAAAACCCTCGACGTCCTCGAGGCTGAATGGTAAGCACTCAGGTTGTTTCGTTCACACAAGCCACATTCTATAGAGATGTTATGAAGAAGTATATCATCACCCTTTGGATCCTTGTTTTGGCCATGGCGAGCAGCCAGGCAGCCACCAAGGAAGACTTTCAGGATCAGCTCAAGCGTCATGGTTACGCCTTGGGTGCCAATTATGGTCGCCTCCTCAAACAGAACGGTGTCGAGGTAGACTTGGATCTTTTTCTAGCAGGTATGAAGGACTACCTCGCTGGAGCGTCCCTGATGGAAGACACTGAAATTGCCACTGCCACCAAGGAAATCAATCAGATGGTGGCCGATCGTCGCAAAGCTGAACAGGAGCTTGCTGCCACAGAGAATCTGGAAAAAGGCAAGGCCTTCCTGGAGGAAAACAAGACCAAAGAAGGGATCAAATCCCTAGCCAGTGGCCTACAATATAAGATCATCAACGAAGGGAGCGGCGCTGTGCCAACCGCTTCCGATAAGGTAAGTGTGCATTACCGCGGAACCTTCATGGATGGCAAGGAATTCGATAGTTCCTATTCTCGCGGCAAGCCCGCCAGCTTCAACGTGACGGGTGTCATACGAGGATGGACCGAAGCCTTGCAACTCATGCCAGTTGGGTCCAAATGGGAGCTATTCATTCCTTCGGATCTGGCCTATGGCAAGAATGGCAACCGTAATATCCCTCCTAATTCGACACTGGTTTTCGAGGTTGAATTGCTAGGTATCGAAAGCACCGTCAAGACCAGTCCGAGTCAACCCATCACAAGCGATATCATCAAGGTGCCTTCAGCCGAGGAGCTCAAGAAAGGAGCCCAGCCCGAGGTGATTAAAAAGGATGAGGTGGATGCCTATCTCCGCAAGAACAAGCCCAGCCAGCCAGTGGAGAAGAAATAAGCCCTTTTCGATTTCAAGAAGCGGCTCATGCCCTCAAAACGACCCTTCAGAGTTGTTTCCTGGAGGGTCGTTTTGTATGCAGGGCAGGCAGAAAGCTAACCTGGGACCGCAGGCTGTTGTGGGCGATAGAACCGGTGTGAAGCCACCTTTGAATCGTACCCAATGGCTTGTCCCGACTCGGGCCCAGTCCCGTCAAGCAAGTCGTGGTGCGGCCTAGTAAGTGAAAGTCGCACTTCGAAACCCCATGGCTGAGGCGGAAGTTTGGTCCATGCAGTCTCGGTCTCCACGTCGCCGTCCTCCATCATCACTGAGGATTTGAATGACCTGAAGTTGGGTGTCCGGAAACACCAGGATGGCTTCTGGGTCGAGCAGGTTCAATCCTGCCAAGATAAGGGGTTGTGGATCAGATCCATCCCCATCCCAGAGGAATGCTTCGGCACCTCGACCACGGAGTGAATCGTCTGCAAGGATTAGGATTTGCTCTCCAACCCTCTCAGCTCCTCGAATCGATCTACCGCCTAGATCCAGCAGTCTGACATCGCCAAGAGATGGTTTTTCACCTTGGATGACCTCCAGCGGGTTAGCTACTTGCACCATCAATGCCCTACCATCAATCAAGGGCCCTCGAAACCCAATCCACAGGCAGTCCCCCTGACCACCACAGAGTGCCTCGATATTGAGGCCCTCAGGCTGATCCCCGGCACGACCCATAGCTGCCTTCAAACCGATCCTTTGAAGCGCCTCTTCTTTGATTAAGTCCTGAACCAGATCCTTGCACACTTTGCCTTCGGCCTGGATACGAAAGAGATTCCCTTCAGGATGAAGACTGAAGGCAAGCAATCTTCTGCGTTCTTTCTCCTTGTTTCCGTCGTTATCCCGTGAATGTGATCCGATGACATAGAACAGATCACCCACCCTAGCTGCAGCTTCCAGATCGGCCTCCTCCTTTTTATTCAGATCCAAGAGCTTTCGAATATCCATGCGCTGCTTGGGTGGGCCAGATTGATTTCTATGGTAGATGAGCAATTCACTTGTCTCATCATTGACAACCATGAAATGACGATGATCCACGGCCACAGCCCCAGAGCCATCACATATGCCCAAGCAGTCATCCATATGGCTTAATTGGTAGGAGGGAGGCAGTATCGAGCTCTGGCTGTTTTGCCCAGAGGGTTCGTGCCCTTGTGTGGTTGATGGCTTCTGTCGACAGTTGGGCAGGACGAGAAGAAGCACCAGGAACATCGAGCATGGCCAGGCTTTCATGCCAACCTGGTTGGCGAAGAGGGGACCCGTCATGGGAAATGGATCTTCAGGAATTGTCTCACCCAAGCCAGCGAGTTGCGGTCATAGAATTGAGGACCTCCATGGGCACCACCATGAATCACCTTCATGGTAACCGATCGCCCCATTCTCTCGTAGCGGCCCAGCAGCTCCAGGCTTTGGCTGATCGGCATCTGGGGGTCTTGATCCCCATGAATCATCAGTAGTGGCGGATCTGTCTGATCGACGTGGAAGACTGGACTGGCTAGCTGGGCTAGGGCCTCTTGTTGATCTGGCTGGCCTCCAAGAAGCAGTTGAAGGGCGGGGATGCGCACCCCAAGACCATGAGGTGTTGATTGGCTGAGAATCGTATTGAGATTGGAGGCGCCGTAAAAGGAAATGATGCCCTGAACATCAGAGGAGGCATCCAGATACTCCCCGACCTGACCTTCCAATTCTGGGTGCCGGTTGGTCATGCCGACAAGGGCGGCGAGGTGTCCCCCAGCCGAGGCCCCCGCAATGACAATCTCGTCCGCCTGGATCCTGAGTCTTTTCTGATTGGCCCGCAGGAAACGAATGGCTGCCTTGATGTCGTGAACATTGGCAGGAAACCTGGCATGGGTGGTTAGGCGGTAAGAGACGCTGGCGATGACCATGCCCTCCTGGACCAATGCGCTCAGTGGCATGCTGGATCGGTGTCCTGCCCTCCATGCGCCACCATGAACCCAGACCAGAAGAGGTCCTTGCTGTGTCTTCTCCGGCCGGTAAAGATCCAGTTCAAGTGTCAGCTCATCAAGCTGAGCATAAGGTATGTCCTTCTCGACTTGCATGGTGATGGCAATGTCTGCTCCGGTGAGCTTGGCTGCATGGGTGATCATAAGGCTCATCCACAACAGGTGATGCCACCACACCGCAGAAGCGTGATTCCATATCGACCGATGCATGGCATAATTAAAGGCTTCCCCTCAATTTTAGACAAGCCATTCATCGGACCAGGGATAACTTCCCGGTTTGGAAATGAGGGTAGGGGGGCCGCCTCCGCGAGGCATTAGTTCGGCAATGCCCTCACCCGATGCGTGGATGACCTCCAAGGCATCCCAGCCCAAGGCTCTGGCCAGCACCAGGCTTGTTTCCCCACCCTCAACTAGCAGTTGATCGACTGGGTTTCGGGCTAGAATGATCTCGACGATCTGAACCAGGCGCTCGGTAATCTGTC
>JALRAZ010000120.1 GCA_023257935.1 Verrucomicrobiota bacterium | reverse complement strand
GGGATGCAGGGGGGCTACAAAGAGAGTATCGAAAGAAAATGAAGTCATGAGGCAAACCAAACCAGAGGGTATCGATCTGGTGTCATTCGACCGTTGACAAGCTTGGTCTGGTTCACGAACATGCTCTCCATCCCAATGGTTCAACGCTACTTACAACTCTGGGTGTTCTGGGTGCTCGCCATCAGTGCAAGCGCCCAATCTTCCTTGTCTCAATGGGTTGATCGATATTGTCTGGACTGTCATGACAGCCAGTCATCTAAGGGCGAACTGGATCTGGAATCCATGCTTGCCTCAGAGTTTGGGCAGCATGTCGATCAGTGGGAGCAGGTGGTCAATAAGCTTCAGGCCAGGCAGATGCCCCCATTGGGAAAGCCTCGCCCGGATGAAACTGGCTATCGTTCCATCTTGGAAGGCTTGATTCACCAACTCGACACGCAAGCGCTTCGGGATCCTCAGCCAGGCCGTACAGAAACTTTTCGGCGCCTAACGCGGACTGAATACCGTCATGCCATTGAGGATTTATTGGGCCTTGAGGTGGATACCGTGAAGTGGTTGCCACGGGATGAGTCCAGTCATGGGTTTGACAATGTGACGGTTGGTAATCTTTCTCCCACCCTGCTCAACCGCTACATCTCCGCCGCTCAGCGTATCAGCCGCCTGGCCATTGGAGCGCGAAGCATCAAACCGGGCGGGCAAACTTACCGTGTGCCCGCGGACCTGACCCAGGAGACCCAAGTGGAAGGTTTACCCGCTGGAACCCGTGGAGGGATGTTGGTGAGGCATCAATTCACTCACGACGCAGACTACGAGTTACGGGTGAGATTGGCTCGGGATCGTAACGAGGAGATTGAAGGGCTCAATGGCACCTATGCGCTGGACTTGCTGATAGATGGTCATTTGGTCAAACGCTTCACGGTGGCCCCTCCCAAGGTGCGCATGGATTACGAAAGTGTTGACCGAGATTTGGTCGTTCGTATCCCCGTTGAGGCAGGGTTGCACGAAGTTGGGGTCACTTTTGTCGATCATTCTGATGCTTTGCTGGAACGCAAGCGACGCCCTTACGCGGTGGCCTTCAACATGCATCGACACCCACGGCTTAGTCCAGCCATCTACCAACTCAGTATCAATGGCCCTTTTGGCATTGAAGGAGCAGGGGAGACTCCGAGCCGAAGGCAGTTGCTGGGTGCTTCTCAGGATCCCTCAATAAGCGGCCCTGAGGCGGCGAGGGAGTTGCTGGCATCATTCATGCGCCGAGCCTATCGCCGCCCGGTTGGCGAAGACGATCTCCTTCAGCCGATGCACTTTTATGAACAAGCCGCCACGACCCTCGGTCATGAGGCAGGGGTGGAGGCGGCTTTGAGTGCGGTATTGATCAGCCCCTCCTTCCTCTTCAAAGTCGAGCAGGATCCCATAGACTTATCTCCTGGTACCGTTTACCCGCTTTCGGACATCGAATTGGCTTCTCGCCTCTCTTTCATGCTCTGGAGCAGTGTGCCTGATGAACCCTTGTTGGTATCAGCCGAAGAGGGGCGCTTGCGCCAGCCTGATGAATTAGCCAAGCAGGTCAAACGGATGTTAGCAGATCCCAGGTCAGCGCGTCTGGTCACCAACTTCGCCGATCAATGGCTCTACCTGCGAAATCTGGAAAGCCTTACCCCAGATTCTCGTCTTTTCCCTGATTTCGATGAAAACCTTCGACAGGCCATGC
Organism: Verrucomicrobiota bacterium; assembly: GCA_023257935.1. GTDB lineage: Bacteria > Verrucomicrobiota > Verrucomicrobiia > Limisphaerales > AAA164-E04 > UBA7971. The sequence continues at coordinate 198 of JALRAZ010000120.1, read as the reverse complement.
GGCGTGAAACCGAACTCTTGTTTGATTCAGTATTGCGAGAGAATCGCAAGGTCCAGGATTTGATTCGAAGTGATTATGGCTACCTGAACGAGCGACTGGCCAAGCACTATGGTATTGAAGGGATCCACGGGAGTCATTTTAGGAAAGTGATGCTGACTCCGGCCATGCATCGCGGCGGGTTGTTGCGGCAGGGAAGCA
>JALRAZ010000058.1 GCA_023257935.1 Verrucomicrobiota bacterium | reverse complement strand
CGGATGCTGTTGGGCTTGTAGATCATCGCGCCGGTGCCGTTTGCCCACTTGCCGATGATTCCCGCGTCCGGGTTGGGCTGCGCGGTGATGAACGTCCACGCCGCGAGCGTGTAGGCGGTCGATGGGAAGGCGTTGTTGGCTCAACTTGGCATAAACCATGTTGAAAGGCTCTCCCGGAGCCACAGCCAATTCGCGTCGTAGTACCTTGTCCTTGGTTTTGGTGTTGCCGCGGATCTGAATCTTTTCGATATATGATAAATCACCCTCTTCAATACGGTAATCCAGATCAATGGTTCCTTTTTCAGCATTAGGGGTTTTGAATTCGCCAATACGGGTGTTGCCCTGGTTGCGAGGGGTCAGGTGGCCACTGGCCTCATAGAGATCCTCCAGAGCCTGTCGATTCTGGTCCAGGCCCGATGGGGTGAACACATCACCCTTGTTCATGCTCAGGCGTTCAACAGGTCCTTGGTTTGTCTCCTCAAAAAGAATCTTTTCAGTGGAGAAGAGCTCGTTTCCCTGCACTCGCAGGTCACCCACGAGGTATTGCTGCCCCTCAGCAATGGTGATTTCCAAGACCAGCTTTTCCTCTTCTGGATAAATGAAGGCAACATCTTGAATGGCAAAGTCGATGTATCCGTTGTCCCAATAGTGCTGGCGGAGTTTTTCTTTGTCCTCGGCAAATTGGTCTTCCTTGTAAACACCACTTCCGGTCAGCCAGGAGAATGCCCACCGCTTGCGCGTTTTGATGACCTTCCGTAGAGCTTTATCGGTGAAGGCATCGTTGCCCTTGAACCTCACTGAATCGATCCGGATCTTCGGGGCCTCGGTAATCTTGAAAGTCACAATACCCTGGCCACGTTCTTCGTTGATGGTGGGTAGGTAGTCGACTTTGGTGTTCTGAAAACCCTTCTTTTGGTAATAACTTTGGATTTCCCTGGCGTCGGAGAAAAGGGTCTTCTCATCGATCGGCTCACCCACCTTGGAAGTGACTTTCTTGGCCAGGCGCCTCTGTTTGATCCGCTCATTACCTTCGAATCGAATCTCAGTGAGCTTGGGTTTTCCCTGAACCGTGTAGACGAGCTCAATGCCGCTTTCCTTGACTTCCCAGGAGACATCCACGTTGTGGAAGTAGCCTGTGCCAAGCAGATTCTTGATGTCTAGGTTGATGCGCTCGGATGAAAACCCATCTCCCGAGCGCGTCTGGATATTGCTCAGAACCATCTGGTCACTCACCAGCTCAGGGCCAATGTGTCGTATTGTGACCCGCTCGACTGTCTTGTTGCCTGGCAATCCCTGTCCTGCGACTTGGGGTAGCCAGCAAGCCAGAAAGGCCCAGACTGGCCACTGATGTTTCAGTCGCCGCCGTCTTTTAGGCGCCTGAGGGAATGTCTTCGTCACTGATTTTCGCCGCGTTCTCAAACCGGGTAAATCCTTTGAAAAAGGTTAAATGCACATCTCCTGTCGGACCGTTTCTCTGTTTGGCAATCAACAGGTTCACAGCGATGGCCTCCTGCTCTGCGTAGGCAGGCCCATCATCATCATCTCCCTGGCTAGGTTTGTAAAGCAAACCTATTAGATCCGCGTCCTGTTCAATCGCTCCGGATTCGCGCAGGTCAGACATCCTCGGCTTTCGGCTCTTATCCTTTTCCAGTTCGCGGTTGAGCTGACTCAATACGATGACGGGAACACTCAGTTCCTTAGCTAGTGCCTTGACCCCGCTTGAAATATCCGAGATTTCTTGCTGTCGGTTTTCGGCTCGTCGCGCAGTAGAGTTCAGCAGCTGCAGGTAGTCAATGACAAAGAGCTTGATGCCGTGCTGCTGAGCCATTCGACGGGCTCGGGCCCTTAGCTGAAGGATTGAAAGCCCAGGGGTGTCATCAATAAAAAGAGGGGCTTTGGCCATCTCGGTTGCAGCCTGAGTGATGCGTGGGAAGTCCCGCTCTGCGAAAAAACCATCTCGCACCGATCTGAGGTTGATTTTTGCTCGAGAACAGAGCATGCGTAAGATCAGCGACTCGGCGGTCATTTCCAGGCTGAAGACCCCAACTGGCTCCTTCTGGATCAGAGCGACATGCTCGGCAATATTCATGGCCAGGGAAGTTTTTCCCATACTGGGTCGGGCAGCGACCACAACCATTTCCCCTCCATGCAAGCCGTGGGTCATCTTGTCCAAATCATGAAATCCAGTGGATAAGCCAGTGAGCATTCCCTGGTTCTTGTGGTAAGTTTCCAGGGTCCCAATGGCATCTCGCACCAGTGCCTTGATGGATCGGTCGGCACTTTCCGAACGCTCTTCACTGATGGCCAGGACATCGCGCTCCACTGTATCCAGGAGAGCATCCACATTGTCCTGTTCCTCAAAGACTCTGCCCACAATGTCCGAGCAAGTATGAAGCATTTTGCGCAGGACATATTTCTCGCGAACGATCTCGAGGTAATAGGGTAAATTCAGGCCGGATGGAGCCTTATCCATCAAGTCGTTGAGGTAGCCCAGGCCTCCTACATTATCTAGTTGCTGGCGGTCTCGTAGGCTTTGGGAGAGGGTAAAAATGTCAATGGGTTGTTTCTTGTCAAAGAGTTCAGCCAACAACTCAAATAGGACACGGTGCCTCAGATCGTAGAAAACCTCGGATCCACTCCGAAATTTCTCGATGCAGATGCCGATGTTCTCGTTTGGATCCAGCAGGATGCACCCCAGTACCCCCTGTTCGGCTTCGGTGGAGTGAGGGGGGAGTCGATCCAGTGGGTTGACCTCGTTTCTGGGCCTTTTCTTGCGCTCGGTATGTTTGAGGTCGGCTTTTTCCTGCTTTGGTTCCATGGCGGGCTCACGCTAATAAAAGCCAATCTCCATTCGATGACAATACTCAGTTATTGAGGGTTATTCACTACTTGCTAGTGGGTTGTTCACCCTTTGTTGACAGGATGCTTGGGCCCTCTTATCCCGTGGCTGGTGCTTGCTCACAGGGATTGGTTTTTGTAGCTTGATAAGCTAAATCTTCATTGCTCCATGAAAAATCTGCTTTTAATTAGTTTCCTCCTCAGTGGGTTCAACCATCTGTGTGCTGCTGATTGGCCTGATTGGCGTGGGCCATCAGCTAACGGCGTGGCACCTGATGATGCCTACCCGCAGGAGTGGTCTGCAGAGAAAAATATTCGCTGGAAGGTGGATCTGCCGGATCGGGGTAACAGCTCTCCCATCGTAGCGGAGGGCAAGGTCTTCATTACCCAGGCTGTGGAAAAGCTCAACAAGCGCGGGATCATGGCTTTTGATCGGACTCAAGGCAAATTGCTTTGGCAGCACTCGGTTGTCTTTGATGCAGAGGAGACGACGCACGACCAGAATCCTTATTGTGCTGCATCGCCCATCACTGATGGCCAGCGGGTGGTGGCTACCTATGGCTCAGCGGGGGTTTACGCTTATGATATGGAGGGGACTTTGCTTTGGCGTCGAGACCTGGGACCTCAGCGCCATGTTTGGGGCAATGCTTCATCCCCTGTGATCCATGGATCCATGGTTTATCTCTACCATGGACCGGGGCCTGAGGCCGCTCTTTACGCCTTGGATCTGGAGAGTGGGGACACTCAATGGGTTTATCAGGAACCAGTGGCTGATCAGAAAGGCCGCACCGATGGGTTTCGAGGCAATGAAAAGGGTATCACTGGCTCATTTAGCACTCCCTTACTGCTTTCGGCCGAGGGTCGATCCGAACTGGTGATGAGTTTTCCTAACCTGCTGGTTGGTTTTGATCCTGAAAAGGGTTCCAAACTCTGGTGGTCTCAGGGGCTCAATCCTCTTGTTTACACATCCCCCCTTTACGATGCGGAGCTTATTCTGGCCATGGGTGGTTACAAAGGCTCCAACTTGGCAGTGAAGCGAGGAGGTCATGGGGATGTGACCCTTTCTCATCGGGTTTGGCAAAGTGAGGGAGATGGAAACAATGTGGGTTCTGGTATCTTGGTCGGCGATCATGTCTATATGATCAACACCAGCGGGATTGCCATTTGTCGGGAGCGAAACACGGGCAAGGTGATCTGGGAGGAAAGGGTGCGAGGCAAAGGCGCCAAGTCATCTTCATGGTCGAGCATGGTCCGATGCGGCGATCGTCTTTACTGTATGAATCAGTCTTCGGAAACGGTCATCCTGCAAGCGTCTCCTGAGTTCCAACTGATTCGAGTCAATACGCTGGACAATGCTATGTGCAATGCCACCCACGCCATGTCCAACGGGGATCTCTTTGTCAGGACCTGGGAACACCTCTGGTGCATCAGCGACCGTCGGGAGGTTGCCCAGCGCTGA
>JALRAZ010000040.1 GCA_023257935.1 Verrucomicrobiota bacterium | reverse complement strand
GATCGATCCTTGAAGGCGTAGTCAATGCCTGCTTCGACGCTTTCAAGACTCTGCGCTGCTGTGGTAGGCTGACTCATACGACCGAAGCAGGCTGAGGATCATTTGGGTCTGTGTTCGCTGCTTCCGAGGATTCTGGTTCCTGGATGTCTATCTCCTGTTCCGAACCCTCACCCTGGTTGGCCTCGGGGGCGGCATCGGTGGCTTGGGGCAGTCCATGCTCCATGAGCATGGCTACGTCTCGCTGAATTTTTTCGAGTTCTTCCAGATGCAAGGCGGGCTCTGCAATGGTGAAGACATCCCCGGATTTTGCATGCTCGTAGACGAATAGCCTTTGCTGATCGCGTTGGAACTGGTCGCGAACCTTGAGAATTCGCTTCCTTTCCAGCATGACCGCCAGAATATAGAGAGCTCCTCGATACTCGGGGTGGTCTTCGGTGGCTAGCCTTCGCATGAGGCTTTCGGCCGTATCGCGCCCAATGGCATCTGGGGTTGGTGGTGGGGGTGCTTGAAAGCGTCCCTGCCAATGGGAAAGGTAAGCTGCTGGTTTTTGAGTTGGATCAGACTGCCCAGCCGCCTTGCGAGCGTGCCAGCAGTCGTGACATAGATCCTCCCGAACCAGTTCAGCTCCTTCTGTATGAAGCAGGCTGTGGTAGATAGCCTGATCCTCAAAAGGCTTTTCGCACTGGAGACAAATCCGCGACCTGGACTGAATATTCCAATCGTTCATCTTTTGCTGATGAGGGAGATTTCGTAATGAATTCTCCCTTTGAGTGGTTCATCCTCCTAAGGCCTCAAAACGAATGTCCTAGATCTCAAAATCAGTTCCAAGACCCTCGTTTTGCGGCACTGCCTGCATGGCAGTGGATAACCTTTGAACAATCTAACAGCCTCTAGAAATCAGATCAATCCTTCGCTACAAAAACTCCCTACCGGCGACGTGTTCTTGATAAGGATGTGACTTGCCTCTGGTTGGATGCGGGTATAAGACCAACGGGATGGAGCCGTCGCGCAAGTTCATGTTTTTTCGTTTGATTTGGATACCCCTCCTCCTGCTGGTAATCATGTTCTGCGGATTTGGTGCCCTGGCCAGTTTCGAGCCCCGGGAGGATGGATCGATCCATTTCGGCTGGCTCCTGGTTTATCTCTTGCTGGGGCTGGGCGCGATCGGCTTGGCCGGCTGGCTGATCTGGTCAGCCTTTTGGCGTCAGGATCCATGGGATGATGGCCTGGGAGAAATGGATGAACAGGAGGAGGACTTCCACCAATCGCCCTCCTCCGATGAATCCTAATTCATTGATGGCGGTTTCTTCTTGCCTGGTTCATGCCTTTGAGTGACTCAAGGGCAAAGGGGGGCAAAATGCTTGAGCCAGTCTCAACGAATGCTAACCTCAAAAGGTGATGAACTCCCGTGATCAGATTGCTCCTTTGCCATGGCTTGGTGCCCTCCTTGCGATAACCTCAACCGCCCTCCTTGCCGAAGACTTCAAGTGGACCGAGCAGGAGATCGACACCATTGAAATTGGCTATGGTTTGCAACTGGTCGATGTGGATGGCGATGGCCGCAAGGACATCCTTTTGGCGGACAAGCAGACAGTCCAATGGTACGAGAACCCCGGATGGAAGAAGCATGTGATCGCCAGCAATCTGACCGAGCGCGACAACGTTTGTATTGCTGCCAGAGACATTGATGGTGATGGTCGTTGTGAGATTGCTGTGGGTGGTCAGTGGAATTTTTCAGAGACCCTCAAAGATGGAGCTATCCATTACCTGCATGCCCCATCAGATCGGCGTGAGAGTTGGGCAGCCATACCCCTGCCTCATGAGCCCAGTACCCATCGCATGCATTGGATCAAGGGGCCTGAGGATGGCTATTGGCTGGCTGTCAAACCCTTGCGAGGGCAGGGTAACCTCAATGATCAGGGCTATGGGTTGATGTTGCTGACCTATGAACGACCCGATGACCCGCATCAACCATGGGCCCAGGCTTTGATTTCCAACTCCCTGCATCAGGCTCATAATTTTCATCCTGTCAACTGGGATGAGGATCCTGAAGAGGAGCTCCTCGTCGCGTCCCGAGAAGGGGTTTGGCACTTTGATTATCAGCGGGGATTTTGGCGTGCCAGACAGTTGACCGATTCATTTGCTGGTGAAATCCGTGATGGACGTCTTCCTGACGGTCGTCGTTTTATCGTGACTATCGAACCTATGCACGGAGCCACTTCTGCCGTCTACGTCGAGCCATCCCAAGCCCTGGCCAAGTGGGAGCCACTGACTGTGCTCTCAGACCAACTCAAAGATGGTCATGCCCTGGCTGTTGCCGATTTCACGGGAGTGGGATCGGATCAGGTGGTGATCGGTTGGAGGGGCATGAACCCCAGAGGGGTGCCGGGTATTCGACTCTACTCTCCTGGGAGCGATGTGGCTAGCCCATGGCAGGAAACCATCCTCTCAGAAGCTGCCCTAGCGGTCGAGGACATCAAGGCTGCTGATCTCGATGGCGACGGGCGGACCGACATCGTGGCGGCCGCCAGGCAGACACGGAACCTAAAGATTTTCTGGAACCGCACCCCTCAGTAGCCCGGCTTCAAGGTGAAAGGATCTTTTTCTGAGGGACTGTGCCCCCCCTTTTGTGAAAGCCCAGCCAAAGCACCCAAGTCAGAGGCCTTTTGGCCCTCATTTCAGCAGGGCCTTACCCTAACGCTTGCGTTGGGTCTTGGTTGCCCCGCTGCTTTTTGCCGCTTTTTTGGAGGAGGTCCGTTTTTTGAGAGTCTTGGCTTTGCTTTTGGTTCCCTGCGACTGGGATTGGTGAACTTGTGAGGCCACTTTAAGCCTGAGTCCGTTGAGCCGGATGAAACCGGTTGCATCATCCTGATTATAAGCCTGGGTTGGGTCTGCCTCCATGGTGGCGATCTCAGGATTGTAAAGGCTGAGTGGAGACTGACGGCCTGCGGTGATGATGTTCCCTTTGTAAAGCTTGATCCTGACTCTTCCGGTCACATGTTTCTGAGAATCAGTCACCAGTGCCTGCAATGCCTCCCTTTCGGGTGCAAACCAGAATCCATAGTAGACCAACTCGGCGTATTTGGGGATGAGGGAGTCACGTAGATGCATGACTTCTCGATCCATGGTCAAACTCTCAATTTGGCGATGGGCAAACAAGAGGATGCTGCCACCGGGGGTCTCATACACTCCGCGGGACTTCATCCCAACAAAGCGATTTTCAACCAGATCGACCCGGCCCACACCATGCTTGCCTCCAAGGCGATTGAGTTTTCGCATCACTTCCAGGGCTGACATTTGCTTGCCATTGATGGCCACGCAGCGTCCTTGCTCGAAATCCAGATTCACGTATTCAGGCTTGTCTGGAGCATCCTCTGGGCTGACGCTCAGTTTATACATATCCTTGTATTTGGGGGCCGAGGCGTCCAGCCAGGGATCCTCCAGGATGCCAGCCTCATAGGAGATGTGGAGCAGGTTTCGGTCCATTGAGTAGGGCTTGCGCGCACTCGCTTCCACGGGGATATTTTTCTGGGCACAGTAGGCAATCATCTCCTTACGACCGGGAAAGGTTTTTCTGAATTCTGCATCGCGCCAAGGAGCAATCACCTCCAGATCAGGAGCCAGGGCAGCCACGGTCAACTCAAAGCGGATTTGATCATTGCCCTTGCCTGTGGCTCCATGCGCGATGGCTTGAGCGTTTTCCTTGCGCGCTATCTCGACCATTCGTTTGGCAATCAGAGGTCGGGCGATACTGGTTCCAAGGAAGTACTGGCCTTCGTAAATGGCACCAGCCTGCACCATGGGATAGATGAAGTCGTCGGCAAACTCCTCCTGCAGGTTATCGATGTATATTTTGGAGGCCCCGGTTTGAATGGCCTTTTTGTCCAGACCTTTCAGTTCTTCCTCCTGGCCGATGTCGGCACAAAAAGCGATGATTTCAGCGGAGTACTTCTCCTTGAGCCATGAGACCAACACCGAGGTATCCAGGCCACCAGAATATGCCAATACAATTTTCACGCGCCTAGCATGATCCAAGCCTGCTTTGAATGCCAAGTGCAAAACATAATCCCCAAGCCTTTCATTGAAATCCAGTCGCCCTAAATTGACTTTTGATCCATGATCAGGCCACACAAAGCATGGTCTACCCTCCAGCATCCCATCCATCAAGTAACGCTCATCCCCAACGCCGAGGGCTGGTTCTGCTTGTGTGGGTGATCCTGGGTATCGGGGCATTTTTCCTGTTGGATCAGTCTACCAGGCTGGGAGACTGGATCTTGGATCGCGAAGCAGTTTGGCTGGCCTTTCTCGATCTGCACCCGATGGTGTCCGCGTTGGGGGTGGGGTGTTTCTATGCGCTTTGGACCGGTTGTTCCTTGCCGGGAGCTGCCCTCTTGACCCTGTTGGTTGCCTGGGGATTTGGTTTTTGGATGGGCCTGCTTGTTGTGAGTCTGGCTTCGACCACCGGAGCAACCATGGCTTTCCTGATCAGTCGCCATTTTCTTCAACCGTTGCTGCGCGCTCGTTGGCCTGAGCGGTGGAAGCAGTTTGAGCTTGGGATGCGCAGCCAAGGCCCCCTTTTCCTATTCTCTATGCGCTTGATGCCGGTGGTTCCATTTTTCATGGTGAATCTCCTGGCAGGGTGTGCCCCCATGAAGTGTCGCACCTATTGGTGGGTCACTCAGCTGGGCATGTTGCCAGGGACCCTCGCCTATGTTTATGCGGGATCGGTGATGCCCTCAGTCCAGGTCTTGTTGAGGGCAGATCTGAAGGCGATCATCACACCCTCCATGATGCTTGCCTTGATCTTCCTGGCACTTCTCCCCTTGATGATAAGTTTTTGTATGCGTCGCTGGAAGCGAGCTCAGCCTGATGCGCATCTGCCCCGTTGATGAGGGATGAGGGTCAGTCTGGCTGGTTTTAGAGACAAAACCTTGTCAATGGCAACGGGATGCATTTTCATGAGCCATCGTGGACATTGGATGCTTTCTGAGATGAGTCGCTCCGGTGTCACCCACATAGACTTCAGGAACCATGTTGACACTTGAAAAGTATTCCATCGGGGTTGGCGATCGTTTTGCCCACCAGGCCAAGGCTCAGTTGAGAGCCTGTCAAATGTTGCTCGAACAGGGAGTGGAGGTGGCGCCGGTGTGGAATAAATCCAACCGCGAGCATGCCTTCATCGGTTCAGAACCACCCTCGGTCAGGCAGGCTGCCCAGGAAGCAGTCACTGCCCTTGGATGGCAGCACGGCTGGCACGTCGATGCCGACCACATTGGTAAGGATACAGTCGATCGCTATTTGCGTTGTTCAGATTTTTTCACGATTGATGTGGCTGATTTCATTGGCAAGGAAACCCCTGTCATGGTGATTGAAGATTTCCTACATCGACATCCCGAATTGCTAGGTGAATCTCGTATCGAAGGAATCGATGCGCCCATCCATATGGAGCGAGAGGAGATTGCGCGTGTGGCTGGTAAATACCTGCAGGCGGTGCAGGAAGCCTCCAATCTTTATCAGTATATTGTTGATGAGCTGGAGCATGATGAACTCATAGCCGAAGTTTCGATGGATGAAACCGACAGCCCTCAAAGACCTCACGAGCTACTTATCATTTTGGCTGCAATGGCTGATGAAGGCATTCCCGCTCAGACTATTGCCCCGAAGTTCACAGGGCGATTCAACAAGGGAGTGGATTACGTGGGTGACCTCGCTCAGTTCGAAAAGGAATTCAACGATGACCTTGCTGTCATCGCCCATGCTATCAAGCAATATGGCTTACCGGATAATCTCAAGCTCAGCGTGCATAGTGGAAGCGACAAATTCAGCCTCTATCCCATTATTCATCGAGCTCTCAAGCGGACCGGAGCAGGGGTTCATCTCAAAACGGCTGGAACCACTTGGTTGGAAGAAATGATAGGCCTCTGTGAGGCAGGAGGGGATGGGCTGGAACTGGCCAAGCAGATCTACGGCTACGCCTTGGACCACGTCGATGAGCTCTGTGCTCCTTATGCTTCGGTCATTGACATTGATCGGAGCCAACTTCCAGATAAATCCACCGTGGCTGGTTGGCAAGGTGAGGCCTTTGCCAATGCCATGCGCCATGTGCAAGATCATCCATCTTTCAATCCCCACCTGCGTCAGCTGATACACATCTCCTTCAAGATTGCAGCTAAGGAAGGGCAGCGCTACTTGGACTTACTGAAAGCCAATGAGGAAATTGTCGGACATCATGTGACGGAAAATATTTACCAACGTCACCTCAAGCCGCTCTTCCTGGGCTGATTGCCAGCGTGTCTTCTTATGTGTGCAACATCATGAGGATTCCCCGATGCTGGCATGCCCTCTGTGGCTCATTGGTATTACTGGTAGTGCTTGGAGAAACTGTGTGGGCCGCAGAGCGGCCCAACATTCTCTTCATCATGTCTGATGACCACACAACCCAGGCTGTGGGGGCATACGCCAGGACACTCAAGCCACTCAATCCAACCCCTGAGCTGGATCGCCTCGCATCCGAAGGCATCGTTTTTGACAATGCCTTTTGTGTGAATGCGATTTGCACACCCAGCCGAGCTTCCATCATCACTGGGCAATACCCGCATGCTAATGGAGTCTTTGACCTGAGAGGGCAGGTCCTCCCAGCAAATCAGACCCTTCCCATCCTCATGCGTCAAGCTGGGTATCAGACCGCGATTGTGGGAAAATGGCATCTCAAACAGGAGCCTAATTTTGACTTCTACAAGGTGCTGCCAGGCCAGGGTAAATACCTGGATCCCGTTTTTCGCATTCAAGGACCCAAAGCCTGGCCAGCCAATACCGTAGAGCATCCAGGAGAACATTCTTCTGATGCAATTACCGATGCCACCTTGGATTGGTTGCGTCATCATCGAGACCCTGACCAGCCGTTTTTCCTCTGCCATCAATTCAAGGCACCCCATGATTTTTTTGAAAATGCCCCTCGTTATCAGAGTTACCTGAAAGATGTGCAGATACCTGAACCCCCCTCCCTTTACGATGTTCCCTCAACCTTTGGTTCTCTGGCAACACGAGGCTTTGGTGACGAATTGATGCCCCATATTGGGACCTCAATTGGCAAGCGAAACCCTAGGCGTTCTTATGCAGTCGATCTGCATCGACTCTACCCGGAAGAATTTCCTCCGGATTATGACCAGGATCGTTTGAGTGAGGAAGAGACAACCCACCTTGCCTATCAAGCATACCTCAAGAAATACCTTCGCTGTGTCAAAGGGGTGGACGACAACCTCAAGCGGCTTTTTGATTACCTCAAGGATGCCGGACTCTATGACAACACCCTGATCATCTACACGGGTGACCAAGGATTCTGGCTTGGTGAAAATGACTATCAGGATAAGCGCTGG
>JALRAZ010000545.1 GCA_023257935.1 Verrucomicrobiota bacterium | reverse complement strand
ATCAAGGAGCTCGATCTCGATGAGTCTGACACCGATTTTTCGGAAACGATCATCGCGGAAAATCCATGATGGGAATCAGCCGAATGCGTCCAAGTTTTTTCTCAGAGTCTGCCTTCTCTGAAAAACCCACGCACCCTTAGTGTCATCAGGTTGGAAAATCATCATCGGCTATTTATTCCTCATGGCCTGGGGCATCCCTTGGTATTGGCCTCAGGATAGTCAGTGGGTGATAGCAGGGCTGCCGGTTTGGGTCCTCACTTCGCTCGTCAGCTCTGGTTTGGCATCTGCCTGGACAGCTTGGACTATCATGCACTATTGGCCACCAGACACGAGTCAAGATGCTGCGCCTAGCGCTGAGCGCAAATCGTAATGGACACCCAGCCTATCCCATTTGGTAGCGGTGGCCTGCTCTTCCTCCTCTGTTATTTTCTCGGGATGATTGCCATTGGCTGGTTCAGCCAACGCGCTCGAGAGCAAAACACCTTGCGAGACTTCTACCTTGGCGGTAGTGGCGTCGGTTGGTGGGTGCTTCTACTCACACTCTTTGCCACGCAATACAGTGGCAACACGATGTTCGGCTTCAGCGGGAAAGCATATCGTGTGGGTTTTTCGTGGATTACATCGGTTCATTTCATGATCGCCATCATCGTGGGTTATCTCTTGTATGCCCCGATCCTTCACCCTCTCAGTAAGCAACATGGGGTTATCACGCCCACTGATTTTCTTCATCACCGGTTTGGGCATACTGGGGTCAACATTCTGGCCCCACTGGTCATGATCTTGGCATTGGGCAATTTTTTACTAGCTCAACTCATGGCCATGGGTAGAGCCCTGCAGGGACTGACCACGTTACCGCCCAGTCAGGCATATATCCTGGGTGTTTTACTGCTCGCCGCCATCATGTTGATCTACGAAACCATGGGTGGCTTTCGGGCCGTAGCGTGGACCGACGTCATTCAGGGCCTCATCCTCATGACTGGATTCGCCGCATTGTTGTACATGATCTGGGACAAATACGGCGGAATCGCTGAGGCAACCCACGCACTTCAGGCGTCTGTTCACAAAGGAGACCTAGCTAAAATTCGTCCTCCAGAAACCCTGGGTGTCATTCGCTGGCTCAGCTATCTGATACTTTTTGGCCTGGGAGCCTCACTCTACCCACAGGCTATTCAGCGAATTTACGCAGCTCGCACCCATCAGGCGCTGCGTATCAGTTTGGCGGTTATGGCATTTTTACCCTTGTTCACTGCCCTGGTCGTCGTCCTGGTCGGTGTGACCGGGGCCGCTTTCAAACCCGGCCTTAGCGACATCCAAAGTGATCAAATCCTGACGCTACTTTTGAGGGACGTGCAGGAGTCGTCCCTTTTGGGAGCCTCACTGGTGGTGGTTCTTTTTTCAGCCATCTTGGGGGCCTTGATGTCGACCGCCGACTCATGCCTGTTAACCATTTCATCCATTGTGACTAAGGATGTTTATCTACGGTTTGTTTCCCCTGAAGCGAGCGAATCAAGCCTCACTTTACTGGGTAAGTGGCTCTCTTGGATTTTGGTCGGCCTTTTAGCAGCTCTAGCCATCTACCTCAACACATTGCCAAGCAAGCCGACGTTGGTTAAATTGCTTGACCTCAAATTCGATATGCTTGTTCAGCTCGCACCAGCTTTCATGCTGAGTCTGTATTGGAAAGGGCTGACGGGCCGGGGTGTGTTTACAGGAATACTAGGCGGCTTGGGAGTCACCTTTGGACTTTACAGCACTGGCTGGGGTGCGGCCTATGGCATCCACTATGGACTCTATGGCCTGGTTGTTAACGTCGTGATCGCCACATGGATTAGCCTTGCTTGGAATGAGGGCTCTGGGAGATTGTGTCAATCACCGCATCACCGGAGTTGAACTCAAGTCCCATGCGCAAGCATCACGCAGGAAAAACCGCCTCTTTCCTCTCTACCTTCTCTAGGCGGATTCAGGCCGATTCCGTTCGCAGCTCGGCAGTTGCCTGGATTTTGAGGTGTATGCTGCCCCTAATGATGGGCAGTATCCAGGCAGACCAGATCCTCATCACCGAAATCATGCGAGCGCCCCAAAAACCCTCGCAACCAACCTGGATTGAGTTATCCAACCTGACTGCCACCCCCTTGGATTGTGCGCAGTGGC
>JALRAZ010000426.1 GCA_023257935.1 Verrucomicrobiota bacterium | reverse complement strand
CGGCGTGCCAGGGTTTCTGGATCGGCCTCTGGAGACGGCGTGAGGCCTCGCTTTTCTAGCTTGGAGAGAATGAATGCATCGATGGCACCTCTTGGCCATTTTGTGTCAATGACCTCTGGAAGGGATGGGCGGATTGGTTGCTTGTAAGCCCAATGCTCCTGATAGGGAGCGCCTTGTGCGACCCAAGTTTCCAGGGCCATGATCTGATCCGGATTCAAAGCCTTGCCCGTTTCCGGGGGGGGCATCTGCTCGTCCGGATCTGTGCTGCGGATGCGCGCGATGAGCTCGCTGGCTTGGATGTCACCCGGCACAATCGCTGCCGTGCCTCCGAGGTCTTGGGTTGCCCCGGTTGCCGTATCCAGACGGAGGCCGGCCTGACGCTCCGCTGAGTCGGGGCCATGACAGAAAAAACAATGATCCGAAAGAATGGGGGCGATGGTGGTGGTGAAATCGATGGTCTCACCGCCCGCTTGAGCCTCCACAAGTTGAGCACTCGACTCGGTGGCATACCCAGACAAACCTGATGCCTGAAAACACAGGAGTGAGCCAAGGATTGACCAAGCTGTGGAACAGGCTGCCTTCATTGCTGAGAGGGGGGGCACCAAGTTGTTGGTTGCTCCCGGATCAAAGGAATCTAACCAGCCCCCGCCGGATGTCCAGCCGTGAACCGTACTCCGGCGGCTCACCCCCCTAAAGAGGATTGGGTAGCCTCTATGACGGCGCAGTGAATCGCGGTGGAGACGGGCTTGCCTGCCCTCAGACCAGCACGCTGTAGCCAATGCTCGTATTCGGCGGGACTGTAGGCGCGCCCTTCAGTCAGGGTGAACAAGGCGATGGAATAGAGCGCAATCGGCAGGGGCCCCTCCAAGCTGTCATCAAGCAGCACGTCGTGAATGAAAAGTTTCCCCGGACTTGGGAGCATGGCAGCATAACGCTCGATGAGCCGTAGGCACTCGGGTTGGTCCCAGTCATGCAGCACGTTGGAAAAAAGGGCGGCCTGAAACGGCCGCTTGGGTTCCCATTGAAACATATCCCCTTCCTCGAGGTGAAGCCTTTGGGCATCAGGATGACCGCTGATGCATTCGGCAGCCACTTTGAGCACCTCTGGTAGATCAACCAGGGTAATTTCGAGGTTTGGGTTCCGTTCGAGCAGTGCCATGGCGTAGATGCCCGTACCGCCGGCTACATCTACCAGGTGATGAACGCCTTTGAGATCCATGGCTTCGGCTAAAAAAGGAGCGACATTGCGGGCTCGGCCAGCCAGAGAAAGGGTGAAGTGGCGAGCCCACTGAGAGGAATCCATGGCTGAGGCTATCCCGTCACGGTAGATGAACGCGTGGCCTTGCGCATCAATGTCGGCGGGACGATTGGTTTTCAGGCGAGCAACCAGATCAAGCACCTCGGGAGCTTCAGCGGCCAATCCAAGATAATCGCCCATGTAGTAGGGAGCGGAGGCAAGGAGATGCTCGCGTGCAAGTTCAGAGAGCTCGAGCAGGTCTGAAGCTGAGCGTTGGATGAGCCCCATCGCCAGGAGGCCGGTGATCAACACTTGGAAGGGGCGATCCTCCAGCCCCAGATGCTGTTTGAGGACCGCATCGGGAAGGGGTGAGGGAGCAAGTTTTTCAAAGACTCCAAGATGACTCAGCGCTGCGGTCAATAGGCAGGACCCGTAACGCCACCTGAAGGCCTCGAAGAGCGGGGTCGCGTCGGTAGGGGGATGATGAGCAAAGCGTCTGATAGACATGACTTTGAATCATCCCTGCAAGCGAAGATTCGTTCAACTGAGAAACAGGCCTTGGCCATGCAGGATATCAGCATCCTGAAGCGGCTTCATACCATGCTGGTCCATGGCCCTCGGCGGCGCCTGGCTCATTGACCTTGGTTCGGAACCCTGCTAAGGTGCGACAAATCCAAGATTTTTTTCCACGCTACATGAAAACACTCAATTTATTCTCCCTGTTAGCCCTTCATTGCGGGCTCCTGCTTGCCACCCAAATGCGCGCGCAGGACTCAGCTTTTGCCTCTTCCACCATCGATTTGGGATGCGTGGTCAGTGATGTGGAAAAGTCGCTAGCCTTCTACACCGAGGCCATCGGTTTCAAGCAAGTGACCGGATTTGCCGTGCCAGGTGATTACGCCTCTAAGGTGGGCCTGACGGATGGTAAGCCACTGGATATCAAGGTGCTTATTCTGGGTGAGGGTGATACGGCTACTCGCTTGAAGCTCATGCACGTAGCTGGGGCTCAAAGCAAACAAACCGATAATCGCTACATCCATTCCCAACTGGGTTTTAGTTATTTGACCATCAAGGTGAAGGACACGACTGCGGCTCTGGAACGCCTTGCCAAGGCTGGGGTCAAACCCATTGCCGGCGGTTCCCAGGAGCTTCCTCCATCCCTAGGGCAGGGCGTTTTCCTGACAATCGTGCGAGACCCCGATGGCAATTTTGTGGAACTGGTTGGGCCAAAGTCCTGAAGCTTGCAATGCTGTTCGGCTCCTTTGCTTATGATGTCTGCCTTTGATTTTCGGTTTCCTTTTCACAGCTACTTGCTTCTCACAGCTTTGGTGGTGGCAGCCACCCCAAATGAGCTGCTGGGTAACGAGGAGGTGGTATTCAATCGCGATATCCAGCCCTTGCTATCACGTCATTGCTTTGCTTGCCATGGGCCTGATGAATCCAAGCGTGAGGCGGGCCTGCGACTGGATACCAAGGATGGGCTCCTCAACCAGGATGCCTCGAGTCGGGTAGTCCTAGCAGGCAACCCGCAGGAAAGCGAACTCATCGCCCGCATCTTCTCAGAAGATGCTGATGAGGTCATGCCGCCTCCGGAATTCAAGATGCCCCTGGATGCAGCCCAGAAAAAGCTCCTCCAACAATGGGTTGAGGAGGGGGCCAACTGGCAGGATCATTGGTCCTTTGAGCCTCCGGTGGCCCAGGTGCCTCCGGTTGTGACGGACACTTCATGGGTCAAAAACCCTATTGATCAGTTTATTCTTTCCAGATTGGAAGCAGAGGATTTGCACCCCAACCCGGAGGCTGATCGTGCCACATTGATTCGGCGTGTTGCCTTCGACCTGACGGGCTTGCCGCCCACGCCACGTGAGGTTGAAGACTTCATGGCTGATGCCGATCCCTCGGCCTATGAACGGATGGTTGATAGCTATCTCAATCGACATCAGTTTGGCGAGCGCATGGCTCTAGCCTGGATGGATCTGGCTCGCTATGGCGACTCAAGTGTCTTTCACGCTGATGGGGAACGTGACATGTGGTTGTGGCGTGACTATGTCATCAATGCCTACAACGCCAACAAGCCTTTTGACCAGTTCACGATGGAACAACTGGCTGGAGACCTCATGGAAGGCGACGATGTCTGGCAACAGATCGCTTCGGGTTTCAATCGCAACCATGGAACGACTGATGAGGGAGGGGCTATCGCTGAGGAGTACCGGGTGGAATACATCGTTGATCGGGTCAAGACAACCAGCATGGTGTGGTTGGGGCTGACCATGGAGTGTGGGCAATGTCACAAACACAAGTATGATCCCATCACCCAGAAGGAATATTACAAGTTCTATGCCTTCTTCAATCAGGCGGCCGATCCTGGGATGCAGACCCGAAATGGCAATGAAGCCCCGATTGCGCGATTGTTTGATCCGGGGCAGCAAAGCAGGCATCGGGCGTTGGAAGCCCAACTCAATGGATTGCGTCAGCGCCATGCCGACCAACGCCCCGACCCTGAGCTCGTCAAGGTCTGGGCTAGAGGTGAGCAAGCCATTCCGGCCAAGCCCATGCCATCATTGGGTCAATGGAGCCAGCTCGGCCCCTTCACTGGGGGCAATCCTCAAGAGCTCTTCAAAAAGGATTTTGGCCCCGAAGCTTCGCTAGACCTGGCAGCGAAGTATGAGGGCAAAGGATGGGAAAAAAAGGAGGGCTATGAGGACGCCAAACCGATCGCCCTGGGCCTACCTGACAATGCCGCAGTTTACCTGCATCGCACGCTCAGTGTTCAAGAGCAGACTGAGGTCAAGCTCTGGCTTGGCAGTGATGATGGGATCAAGTGCTGGCTTGATGGCCAAGTGATTCACGAAAACAATACCAGCCGAGGGGTCGCCGCGGATCAAGACAGCGCCATCCTTTCCCTTGAGCCTGGAGATCACCACTTTCTGATGAAGATTGTGAATGGGGGTGGCGGCAGTGGTTTTTATTTCAGGCTGGAAGGCGACGTTTTGCCCGCCGAGATTCGAGATGTGCTCAAAGTGGATTTGGTATCGTGGTCGCAGGAGCAGTTCAAGTTGATCTCAGATCACTATGAAAAGAATCTTTGGGCTGAAGGGCTGGAAAGGGCTCAGCAAATTGCGACGCTAGAAAAGGAAGATGCCGATCTTCTCAAGGCGGTTCCTACTTCCATGGTGATGGGAGACCTTCCCGAAGGAAGGGAAACCTACGTGCTGATGCGAGGTCACTACGCCTCACCCCTCAAGGATGAGGTGATTCAGCCAGGGGTGCCGGCCTTCCTGCCCCCTATGCCGGAAGGCGCTCCCCTGAACCGACTCGGCTTGGCGCAGTGGCTTGTCATGCCAGAGCATCCACTGACTTCACGGGTCACAGTCAACCGTTATTGGTCCATGTTCTTTGGCAGAGGGCTGGTCGAGACACTGGAAGATTTTGGCACACGTGGTTCCTGGCCCTCCCATCCAGAGTTGCTGGATTGGCTGGCGCGTGATTTTGTCGATCATCGCTGGAATATCAAACGAACCATCAAGCAAATCCTCCTATCGGCTACCTACCGCCAAGCTACCCGGCTAGAGCCTTCAGCCCAAGCTGTGGACCCTGCCAACCTACTACTGGGAAGGGGGCCGCGCCGCCGCCTGCAGGGTGAATTCATTCGTGATAATGCATTGATGTTAGCAGGTGTCCTCGAGCAGCAAGTTGGCGGTAAGAGCGTCAAACCCTACCAGCCGCCGCGAATCTGGAATGAAGTTTCCCTGGATGGTAATTTGAAATACCAACGCGATGCGGGTAGCCGACTCTATCGTCGGAGCATGTACACTTTTTGGAAGCGCTCGGCACCGATGCCCAACATGGTTGCCTTCGATGCGCCGACGCGCGAGAAATGCGTGATCCAGCGTCAGGTCACCAACACACCGCTTCAGGCACTGGTCACCATGAATGATGAGCAGTTTGTTGAAGCAGCCAGACTGTTTGCCGAAAGGGTCATGGTTGAGGGAGGCACAGGCTTTGAAGACCGGCTCAACCACGCCTTCGCACTGGCACTTTCCAAGCCCGCTTCCGAGCTGCAGACCAAAGTGCTTGGCGAGCTTTACGACCGACAATTGGCTATCTACCAAGCAGATCAATCGCGTGCAGAAAGTCTCCTCAAGGTAGGTGACCACCCCAGACGCGAGTCACTGAGCCAGGCTGAGCTGGCAGCCTGGACCCTTGTGGCCAGTGCCATCCTAAACTTGGATGAGGTGCTCACTCACTGAAATGCCAACCGCAGAACCCATCACATGCTAAGCAATCACTCCCCAATGGATCCCTTTTCTCGCCGCCGATTCTTGCGCCTGGGTGCAACTGGAATGGGGGCCCTTGGCCTGGCATCAGCCAGTCAGTCGCAATGGCTGCAGGCAGGCTCATCCCAACCCAATGCAGGTGCCCTGGATTCGGTTCATTTCAAGCCCACTGCCAAACGCGTGATCTTCTTGTTTTTTTCAGGAGGTCCGTCACATATCGATCTATACGACTACAAGCCGGCCATGCAGCGCATTCATGGTATCGAGCTTCCTGAGTCCATCCGTCAGGGGCAGCGCTTGACCGGCATGACAAGTGGCCAGAAATCTTTTCCCTGTGTGGCCCCCATGTTTCAGTTCAAGCGCTATGGTAGTCACGGCACCTGGATCAACAGTGACTTGCTCCCTCACATCGGCTCGATTGCCGATGACATCACCATCGTGCGTAGCCTGCATTCAGAGGCGATTAACCACGATCCAGCCATCACCTACATCAACACCGGGACGCAGCAATTGGGGCATGCCTCCATGGGTTCCTGGCTGAGCTACGGTTTGGGAAGTCCCAATCAAAACCTCCCTTCTTATGTGGTGATGATTTCCAAAGGTCGCGGGCAGAGTCAGGCCCTCTACTCCCGACTTTGGAGCAGTGGATTCCTGCCTTCCAGGCACCAAGGCGTCAAATTTCGCAGTGCAGGTGAACCCGTTCTTTACCTCAATAATCCCAGTGGGGTGGATACCTCAGATCGACGTGCCTTCCTCGATGCGGTGGGCCAGATCAATCAAGCTGCCTTTGAGGAAGTCAGAGACCCGGAAATCGAGGCTCGCATTGCCCAATACGAAATGGCCTTTCGAATGCAGCGCTCAGTGCCAGAGTTAACAGACCTTTCTGATGAGCCTGAAGCGGTGCTGGATATGTATGGTCCAGACGCCAGAAAGCCAGGGACTTTTGCTTACAACTGCGTGCTTGCCAGACGGATGGCTGAGCGTGGGGTGCCTTTCCAGCAGCTCTTTCACCGAGGCTGGGACCAGCATGGAGATCTGCCACGGCTGATTCGGCTCCAATGCCAGGATATTGATCAACCCGCCTCGGCGCTCGTGCGCGATCTGAAGATGCGCGGCATGCTCAAGGATACCCTGGTGGTCTGCGGAGGTGAATTTGGTCGAACCATTTACTCGCAAGGTCAATTAACCAAGGACAACCATGGGCGAGATCATCACGGTCGTTGCTTTAGCATGTGGTTGGCCGGGGGTGGTATCAAGGCCGGCTATGAACATGGCCTGACCGATGATTTCTCCTACAATATCCTCAAGGATCCCGTGCACATTCGAGACTTCAATGCCACCATCCTTCATTGTTTGGGCTTGGATCATCAACGCTTTACCTATACCTATCAGGGACTTGATCGACGTCTGACTGGAGTTGAGCCAGCCAGGGTTGTGCATGAACTCCTTGCCTGAACACTTGGCGCCCAGATGGCTTGCAGGCTGTCTGCCCCTTGCTTGCCTGGCGCTAGCCTCATTATCGGCTCAAGCACGCCAGATGGAAACCCTCAATCGAGGAGCCATTGCGGTCCCTTTACCTGATGGGGGGTATTACCTGAGCTGGCGCTGGCTTTCCAATGATCCTCCGGAGACGGTTTTTCACCTCGACCGCCTGGATTCATCCGGAGTGCGAATCCGGGTCAATGACCAACCCATCCGCGAACTGACCTGGTTCCGGGACTCTGCTGGGGGTGAGCCTGGTCAAGCGTCCTACGAATTGGTGGTGGACGATGGACACGGTAAAGTCGCGAGTGAGGCGGTTCATACCTGGCAAAAGGCCTACCACGCCATCCCTGTTCAATGCCTACCGGGCTATCGCATGGGGGATGCATCGCTGGGAGACCTCGACGGGGATGGAGATTTTGAACTCGTCATCCATCAAACCAATCAGGCTCGCGATAACTCCCATTCAGGTCTAACCGGAAGACCCATCTTGGACGCTTACGAGTTTGATGGCACCCTCCTCTGGCGTTTGGATCTCGGTATCAATATTCGAGATGGGGAGCATTACACCCAGTTCATGGTCTATGATCTGGATGGAGATGGTGCTGCCGAAGTGGTCTGCAAGACAGCCGACGGATCGATTGATGGGCTGGGGCAAGTCATCGGTGAGGCCGATCGTGATTGGCGGGAACTGGACCCCCAGGCCAAGAGCTATGGGCGCATCCTGAGTGGGCCCGAGTATTTGACCGTATTTCGAGGTCGCGATGGGAAGGCCTTGGCGAGCGTGGACTTTTTTCCCAATCGCTACCCGATTGATGGCTGGGGTGGTATCGGAGGCAATGGGAATAACGATGCTTATGGTAATCGATGTGATCGATTCATGGCCTGTGTGGCCTACCTGGATGGCGAGCGTCCTAGTGTGGTGATGTGCCGAGGCGTTTACGGTCGCATTGTCCTGACAGCCTGGGACTGGCGGGACAATCAACTGACTCGGCGATGGGTATTTGACTCAGGCATTGATTACCCACCCTTCACCCAGGCCTCTGCCTTTTCGGGTATGGGGGGGCATTCACTCAGCGTGGGAGATGTGGATCATGATGGTCGCGATGAAGTGGTGTATCAGGCCATGACCGTCGATGATGATGGTAAGGGCCTTTACACGACAGGTCGACGTCATGGAGATGCCATGCATCTGGGTGACCTTTATCCTGATCGTCCCGGTTTGGAACTCATGTTGATCAGTGAGAACGAAGGTCATACGGTTCGATTCCAAACCCCAGGGATGGGGGTGCACGATGCGGCCACCGGAGCCCTGATCTGGTCACACAGTCCGGGAGTGGATGTGGGCAGCGGTATGGCCGCTGACATCGACCCCCTCTCTCCTGGATACGAAGTTTGGGGAGGCCCCGGAGGGTTGAGGAACGCTTCCGGCGAGGAATTGGCTCCAGCTCCAAGACATTCGCGATGGGCGATCTGGTGGGATGGAGACCTCTTGCGAGAATTGACGGGTCGCGGTGGTATATTCAAATGGGACTGGACCAAAGGCCAGGAAGTGCTGATCCAACCGATCCGTTCGGGTGGCTCCATGGAAAGGCCTTGCCTGGCGGGGGACATCCTGGGTGATTGGCGCGAAGAAATCATCCTGCCAGCCCCTGATCAATCTCACCTGCAGCTCTACAGCACCACGATTCCCACGACCCATCGCCTGACATCTCTGCTGGAAGATCCCCAGTATCGTCTGGCGATCGCCTGGCAGAACGTGGTTTACAATAAGCCACCTCATCCAAGTTTTTACCTGGGACATGGCATGTCGCTGCCTGAAGCTCAGAGCAAGCCATAAGGCCCACCCAGGGGCGATGATCTGATAAGCCATGGACCTATCCCAAAATTAATCCCAATTTACCCTTTCTCATGCAAACCACCAAGACCCCTGACCTGCGTGCCTTCACCCTAATTGAACTGCTGGTGGTTATCGCCATCATTGCCATCCTGGCCGGCATGTTGCTTCCAGCCCTTTCCAAAGCCAAGGCCAAGGCCCAGGCCATCAAGTGCGTGGGGAACCTCAAGCAGATCAGCCTTTCCAATTACATGTACATCAGCGATACGGGTAAGCCTGTGCATTATGAGACTTGGCCGAAGCTGTGGATCGAACAATTGCAGGCCAACTATGCTGCTATCGATCAAGTCCGATTCTGCCCGACCGCTCCCGAGCGCAATGCCTCAAGTCTGCGAAAGGATGCTTCAGGACATGGGACCACCGTGCGTGCCTGGTTGGTCGATGGTGGTGCCAGTGGCCGTTGGCAGGGGAGTTATGCGCTCAATGGTTACCTTTACACCAAGAGCCCTTATGGAAGTGATAAGAACATGTTCAAGGTAGAGTCTGACATCCGCCAGCCTTCCAGCACGCCTTATTTTGCCGACGCCATCTGGGTGGATGCCTGGCCACTCGAGACCGACATGCCCGCTCGCAATCTCTATGATGGGGACAAATTTCAAACGCCGGGGATGGTTCGTTTTTCAATCCCAAGGCATGCTGCTGGGCGGGAGGCTGCTACCACTCAGTTTGATCCTCAAGGCGAGTTGCCTGGGGGCATCAACATGGCTTTTGCTGACAACCATGTTGAATTGGTTCGCCTCGAGCGCCTCTGGGATTTGACCTGGCACCGCAACTGGCGGGTCCCTGATAAACGCCCTGGCAAATGATCCACCTTGTCATTCGGGCTTGCCGTGATAAGGTAGCTCATCTGCGGCAGACGCACACACGCCTCGCGTCCTGTTGCGGCTTTTATCAACTGATCAGACCAACACTATGGCTTACGAATTGCCCTCACTAGGATACGCATCCGATGCGTTGGAACCCCATATTGACGCTCAAACCATGGAAATCCACCATGGCAAGCATCACAATACCTACATCACCAAACTCAACGATGCCTTGGCGGGTCAAGATGGCCTGGCTGGCAAGGATATCTGGGAACTGATTGCCGATCTGGATAGTGTGCCCGACACCATCCGTGGTGCTGTCAGGAACAACGGTGGCGGCCATGCCAATCACACGCTTTTCTGGTCCATCATGGGCCCTAACGCCGGGGGCGAGCCTACCGGAGCCTTGGGAGAAGCCATCACCTCCACCTTCGGTAGTTTCGATGCCTTCAAGACCGCTTTTGAAGCGGCCGGTGCCACCCGTTTCGGCAGTGGCTGGGCTTGGCTGGTGGTCAACGCCCAAGGAAATCTTGAAGTGGTGTCGACTCCCAATCAGGACAATCCTGTGATGGATGGCACGGGAAAACCTGTCATTGGTTGTGATGTCTGGGAGCATGCCTACTATCTCCGTTACCAGAATCGCAGGCCCGATTACCTCAAGGCATGGTGGCATGTGGTGGACTGGAATGCCGCCAACGCCAACTACCTGGCCGCTAAGGGCTGATTTTTCAAGGTCCGTTCTTTTTACCCAGATAAACCGCTTGGGCGGTTTGTCTGGGTTTTTTGTTATCCCCAAAGCCTTGAATTCGTGCTTCCTGCTTGCCGGATGCCCCTGGCTCGCATGAGAGTGTTGAGGGGCTCAAAAACCCCCGGCCAAGCCAACGCATTCCAAAACCGATCTCATGGAAACAAATCATCCTGTCAAGCCCGAGGAGCTATCGCAGCAGCATCCGGCTGATATCGCTGATACCCTTCAGCGTCTGCCGGTAGAAGAAGGCCTCACCTTGCTTCAGGCCATGCCGGCTGAGCCTGCTGGGCATGCCCTGGTCGAACTCGAGTATGATTACCGTGCCGAGGTCGTCGCTAGCCTCGCTCCTCAGGAACTGGTCCGTCTGGTTCAGCCTCTTGAGCACCACGAGACTGCTGATCTGATTGCCGAACTGGAGGGGCGCAGTCGGGAACAGATCATCCAGCGCCTCCCTGATGATGTGGCGCTTCCAGTCCGCACCTTGCTTGATTATCCGGAAGATTCGGCTGGGGGGATCATGAGCGATCGTTTTGTGACCCTTTCCATGGATGAGTCTGTGGAGCGATCCCAGGAGCGGCTTCGGAACAGTGAGACCTTTCTTTCCGACGATATTTCCTACCTCTATGTGGTGGATGCCAAGAAGGCGCTCAAGGGCATTGTGAGTTTCCGTGATCTTGTCTTCGCGGCACCGGGCTCCAAGGTGTCGGCGATCATGCGCAAGCAAGTGACATGCCTCCGCCTTTGGGATGATCAGGAGGAAATTTCACGGCAGTTTGCCCACTATCATTATCTGGGACTTCCTGTGCTTGATGACCAGGATCGAGTGGTCGGGGTGGTTCGCTCCAGTGACGTGCTTGAGATTGCCCGAGAAGAAGCGACCGAGGACATGCAGTTGATGGTGGGTCTTTCGGGTGAGGAGCGCGTCCTGACCTCGTGGAAAAAGTCCCTTCCGCGTCGTCTGCCGTGGCTCCTTGTCAACCTGGCAACCGCCTTTGCCGCCGCGGCAGTGGTTGGGATGTATGAAGGCGTCATCGCTCAGTGGACGGCCTTGGCTGTCTTTCTGCCTATCATAGCCGGGCAAGGTGGGAACGCTGGCATGCAGACCCTGACCGTCATCATACGAGACATGGCTCTGGGGGAAATCAGTCCTGGAGATGGCCGACGCGCCTTGGTCAAGGAATTGATCCTTGGTATCGCCAATGGTTTGGCCATTGGGCTGGTGGTTGGCGCTGTGAGTTATCTTTGGAAGGGTAGCGCCCTGCTAGGATGGATTGTCTTCGCAGCGATGGTCCTCAACCAACTGGCAGCGGGTCTGGCCGGTGTCCTGATTCCTTTCACTCTCAAGCGTTTGCGGGTGGATCCCGCGCTGGCCTCAAGTATTTTCCTCACCACGATTACCGATGTGGCGGGTTTCTTTTTCTTTCTCTCTCTGGCAGCTCTGGCCATGCGCTGGGCCTTACCTCAGTGATTTTGAGGCTGCTCAATTCGGCGTGGGGCACACCAGGTTGGGCCCTCAACGCTCGGGTTGAAGAAAGGCTATCAGGTCTCTGAGCTGGACGGCGGTCAACTGTTCGTCGAATCCTTCGGGCATCAGGGAGAGTCCACCTGAACGAAATTCCACCAACTGTTCCCGTGCCAGGGTCCGCTTGACGCCCTGTGCCATGATCAGGGTAACACTTTCCTCAGACTGTGCAGAAGGGATGCCTGTGATCAGCTCTCCCTCCGCGGTTTCAGCCTCATAAGCAATGTAGTCGGGGTGGATCGCCATGTTCGGATCCAGGATGTTGTAGGCAAGGTCTTCAACACTGCGGTGAGACAGGTCGCTCAAGTCAGGGCCGACAGCATGGCCTAGGCTGCCCGATCGATGACATGAAGCACAGTGAGTGCTGAAGAGCGAGGCACCTTCCTGAGCTCTTCCCGCCGCAGGCATGGCGGCGACACGATCATCCAGATTGGCTCGGCGATGACTGTATTCCTCATCACCCAACCAGCGTGCGGCTCGAGTTCGCACCGCTTCGGAGCTATAGCGCAAGAGCAGACGACGTTGTTCCAGGTCCAGATTCAACTCCCCAAGACTGAGGGTGCCTGATTCGATGGCATCGATGAGTGGTAAGTGAAAAGGTCTTCTGGCCAACAGCAGGCCAATGACCTGGGGCCGAAGTCCTGGCCCAATTTCCCGCCAGCGCATGATGACCTCCTGTGCGACTTCGATCTCCTTGTATTGTCTGAGGAGCTCCAGTGCCTTTTGTTGCAGCTTGAGTGGTTCAAGGCCGTTGAGGCAGGCAAGGAAAGTGGGTCCTGAGCGATCGAAGTTTGCCAAGGACAATAGCTCAAGGGCCATCAGCCTTGCCTCGATATCCGCCTTCGGGTTGCTTGCCATCAAGATGGCTTCCTGATGCGCTTGGTCGAATCCAGGCAGTGACTCAAGGCCCATGATTCGGCTGATTTGCCAAATGGAACGACGGACGGCCAGATCATCGGTGATCAGCAGTGATTCCAGAGCGGGGTAGATAGCTTCGCCGAGGGAAGCGTTTCTCCCAGCCAGTTTCAGGCCCTCGGAAAGGCCTTCTAAGATGCCTTGGACCCTATCGCCGTAGCCCTGCTTGAGGATCTGACTGAGCCGATCCAAACAACCCAAGGTCGAAGTCATCGTGGCCCCGTCAATCCTGGCACCCACCATGAAGGCGATGTCCCTCAGAGCCGTGTGCCATGGTTCTGCGTTGGCATCGCCCTCAGGCCCAGTCTCAAGGAGGCTCAATAGAAAATTCCCCGGGTGCTCCCTGAGCGAACTCAGGATGGCTCGGCGCGCCCACTGATCTGACCAATCCTGCAACCAGAGGGCTTTCAGTGCACTCAGGTTGTCAGGGTGCGGGTGCTTACCCAGAAGCAGCGCAGCATGAAAGCGAACCGATGGGTCAGGATCCCGCGCTAGGTTTTGAATCAAGGGCCAGCAGAGGTTCCACCACTGGGCCCGTCCCTCGATGAGATTCAGCGCCTGAACCCGCACCCCGGGGTGTTCATCCTTGAGGGCCTCCGTCCACTGGGCTGCAGTAAGCAATCCAAGACCCTCGAGGGTCCACATGGCGTGCATCCTACCTTTCGGGCCATGTTGCTTCAGTGCCAGACTCAAGGCCGCTTCGGTGGCGTGGTCACCAGCTTCGACCAGCCGCTGTTGTGCGGTCCTTCTGATCCAGGCAGTGGGGTGATCCAGTAGGGCAATCTGACTCTCAGGGTTGGCCTGGGCTACCTTTACAGGTTGATGCGCTGTCCCTGAAGCGGGGCGGACACGGTAAATCCGACCACGATCCTGACCGCCTCTGATTGAGTAACGATGCCTGATTTTGTCCGGAATGTAGTCAGGGTGCTCGATGACAGCTCGCTGCATGTCAATCAGGTAGAGGTTGCCATCGGGGCCCTGCTCAAGGCCGACAGGCCGAAAGTGGGGATCTCGGCTGGCAATGAATTCAGTCATCGATTCCTCTGGCGCACGCGAGGCAGTCATGACCGGCCCAGACCCAGTCATCACATCACGATGAACCAGATTGCCTACCACATCGCAAACCAGAACGCCCAGCCCAGGCACATCCGAAGCAAAGGTGGATGGGATCAACCCCATG
>JALRAZ010000414.1 GCA_023257935.1 Verrucomicrobiota bacterium | reverse complement strand
CACCAAAACCAAGGACAAAATACTACGTCGCGAATTGGCTGTGGCTCCGGGAGAGCCTTTCAACATGGTTTATGCCAAGTTGAGCCAACAACGCCTTGAGGGACTCAATTATTTCAGCGAAGTGGGCATCGATGTCGAAGCCACTGACATCCCCGACCGCAAGGATCTTGTCATCTCAGTTGAAGAAAAAAACACCGGCAATTTCATCATCGGGGCTGGCTTTAATTCCATCGAGAATCTGGTGGCCTTCACCGAACTATCCCAGGCAAATTTTGATCTCTTCAAGCCACCCCTCTTTCAAGGTGGAGGACAAAAACTGCGTATCCGTGCCCAAGCTGGTACCAGGATGCAAGATTACCAGCTTACTTTTGTCGAACCCTGGCTTTTTGACCGGAAGTTGGAGTTCGAACAGAATTTCTACCATCGAGAGCTGAACTACGTGAGTCGCGTGTTTGATGAACGTCGAACGGGCCTCAAGTCCGGCCTGCGAAAAACCCTTGGCAGTGATTTCATCATCGGAGGTGTGGACTATACCTTTGAGAACATTGGTATTTTCGATGTGGAACCCACCGCTTCTCAGTTCTTTCAGGATCAAGAAGGGGACTCTCTGATTTCTCGGCTTGGCACTTCGCTCTCCTACGATACTCGAGGGGGGGGCTTTCTTCCCGATAGTGGACAACTCACCCGACTTCGCAGCCAGATCGCTGGGGGTCCCCTCGGAGCAGAAGTTGACCTCTACAAACTCGAATTGACCACCAAGCACTACTTCAGGGGCTTAGGCAAAGGGCACATCATTGAACTCCTGGCCGAAATCGGTGTCACTGACAGTTATGGGGATACCGAGGAGGTACCCCTGTTTGACCGATGGTGGCTGGGAGGATTGCGTAACTTGCGTGGCTTCAAGTTTCGAGACGTTGGCCCCAAGGATCAGTTCGGCGAACCATTTGGTGGGTCCACCTATTGGTTTGGCTCGGCTGAATACAGCATCCCGGTCATTGACCGCCTTCGTTTCGCCGTCTTCTACGATATTGGCATGGTGTATCAGGACCCTTACAGCTTTGACTCGAAGGTCATTGATCCCATCAATGGCACCACCATGATCCTGGATACAGGTACTTATAACGACAACTTTGGCTTGGGCTTTCGCCTGAATTTACCCATCGGCCCTCTCCGACTTGATTACGGCATACCCCTTACCGCCGATGCTGAAAACGACGGCAGTGGTCGGTTTAATTTTGGTGTGGGATGGGAACGCCCGTTCTAGGTATTTTGAGTGAGCTGCGTGATACCTAGATGATGGTCAGGTTCAGGTCTTACACGCCCTATTCTCGCAGCTTTCTTGGCCTGAGTCACCGCAGGTGAAATCACACTCCAATCAAAAACATAGACATATGATGAATCCAATAACCCGAATCCTTAGCTTAGGCTTGATCTGCCTAAGCATCATGCTGGGCACAGGTGCCACAGCACAAACCAAGATTGCTACCCTAGACCTTCAAAAGGTCTTTGATGGCTACTGGAAAACCAAACAGATTTCGGAGAATCTCCAGGGTCAAGGCAAGGAATATGAAGCGCAGCGGGAAAAACTGGTCGCCCAGTATCAGGAATTGAACGAAGCCTTTCGACTGCTAAGGGAAGCGATTGACGATCCTGCTGCCTCCAGCGCAGGCAAAGAGAAGCGCACCAAGGAAGCAGATGCCAAGCTCGCTGAAATCCGTGAGATGGAACAAACCATCAACGACTACGACAACACCACTCGTACGCAAATCACCGAAACTCAAAACCGAATGAAACAAAACATTGTTCGGGAGATAAGAGAAACGGTCGCTGGCATCGCCCGTAAGGAAGGCTACAACATGGTTTTGGATACAGCGGCACTGGCCAGAACCGATACACCCATCCTGCTTTTCCATGATGGCACGGCCGATGTCACCGAGAAAGTCCTGACCCAGATGAATGCTGGAGCCAGCCAGGCCCAGTAAAACCCGGCATGACCGAAAAGATCCTATCATGAGCGCTGAGAATCGACTTGCCGTCTGCAGCTGGTCCCTACAACCAGACAGCCCAGCAACCCTGCTGGCCCACCTGCAAACCATTGGCATTCCCAGGGTCCAGATTGCCCTGGACCCCATTCGAGAGCAGCCCTCGGTCTGGGGAAGCTACCTTGATGCCTGTCAAGAGGCCGGAATCACACAGGCCTCTGGCATGATGGTCACTGCCGGTGAGGACTACACGACCATGGATTCCATCAAATTAACTGGTGGTGTGGTGCCAGATGATACCTGGGAAGAAAACCTGGCTCATTTCAAAGAGAACATTCAGGTCGCCAAAGACCTAGACCTAAAACTGGTCACCTTCCATGCAGGCTTTCTTCCTCATGAGCCCTCGGACCCCAACTTTGCCAAGCTCATGGATCGCATCCGCCGTATTGGCGAACTCTTCGGCGAGCATGGCATCGACCTGGGATTTGAAACCGGTCAGGAGACTGCCGAGACACTGAAAGCATTTCTTGATCAACTGGCCATGCCCAATGTGGGGGTCAATTTTGATCCGGCCAACATGATTCTCTATGATAAGGGCGATCCTATCCAAGCACTGAAGGCGCTGGCTCCCTACCTCAAGCAATGCCACATCAAGGACGCCAACCGAACCCTGGAACCAGGCACATGGGGGGAAGAGGTCACCACTGGGACAGGCCAGGTTGACTGGAATGCCTTTTTCTCAACCTTAGCTTCCTTAGGTTATCAGGGGGACTTTGCCATTGAGCGAGAAGCGGGTGAACAGCGCGTGGCTGACATCATCACGGCCAAAACCTTTGCGACCCCTTTGATTCCAGCCTAGGCTCTTCTCTCATGGAAAAGGTCAAGGCAGGCATCATCGGATTGGGCTTCATGTCGGTAGCCCACATCAAGGCCTACAGACAGCTCAAAGATGTTGAAATTGTGGCCGTGTGTAACCCCAGTGGGCGACGGCTCGACGGCGATCTGAGTGATGTTTTTGGTAATGTGGGGGATCAGGAACCGGTCAAGCTGGACATGAGCCAGATCAAGGGTTACCGGGAAATCGATGCCTTCCTGAACCATCCAGGTCTTGATCTTGTCGACATTTGCTCACCCACAGCCACACATTCAAACCTTGTTGCTCAGGCGCTGGAAGCGGGCAAGCACGTGCTCTGCGAAAAGCCAATCACCCGCACAAGCGATGAGGCCGCAGCGTTGCTAGAGACCATCGCCAAGCACCCAACTTACTTCATGCCAGCCATGTGTCTACGCTTCTGGCCTGAATGGCTTTTTCTGAAGAAGGCTATCGATGGCGGAGCTTATGGTAAAACCCTTGGAGTCCGTTTTCGACGGGTAGCCGAGGCCCCGGGTTGGAGTCAGGATAGTTACCTTGACGGAACCCAATCAGGTGGCGCCCTGCTCGATTTACACATCCACGATACTGATTTTGTTCAATACTGTTTTGGTGTTCCCCATTCGGTATTCTCATCTGGTTTCAGCAAGGTCAGCGGTGCCATTGATCATGTCGTCACGCAGTATCAAACCGCTTCAGGTGCCTGCGTGTCTGCCGAAGGAAGCTGGGCCATGACTCCAGGATTCGGATTCAACATGGCCTACAATGCCGTGTTTGAGCATGCCACCATCGATTATGATATTGCCCGAGGAGAAGAGGCCTTGAAATTATATGAGGCAGGCAAGGAAGGCAGGGTAATCAAGCTCGAAGGGCTGGATGGCTATGCCGGTGAAATCCAGCATTTGGTCGATTGCATCCGCAAGCAGCAGCCACCCAGCATGGTCACCGCCGAAGATGGGCTCAACGCCATACGCATTTGTGAGGCCGAAGAACGCTCGGTTCAATCAGGCACCCTCCAGGAACTTTGAGGGCCTGGGGCACTCGTCGATACTTGGCCGAACCTAAGGTCCACTTGGCCCCTAGACGCGGGTCAAACTTGTTGACCAGTCAGATCGTATTCAGTCCCCTCTGTCACCTAGTTTCTCCTTGAAGGGCCCCCATCAATGGACTTGCCTCATCGCAAGTGAGGTTCTATTTTGTCCCCTCACCTTGCTGAAGCCAAACACACCCTAAACCTGTTCTGGTAAAGCTTGCAGTCAAACACATACGGCCCAGTCAATAATCAAGCAGTTCACTATCCTGCCATGAATCCTATCGTCCGAATTCAACTCAGTGCCATGATGTTCCTCCAGTTCTTTGTCTGGGGAGCCTGGTATGTCACCGCACCCAATTACCTCGGAACAATCGGCTTTGGCGCCGCAGATTTTGGATGGACCTATTCAGTAGGTCCACTTGCAGGCATCATTTCCCCATTTTTTGTGGGTATGATTGCCGATCGTTTTTTTGCGGCTCAACGTGTGATGGGAGTCATGCATTTTGGTGGAGGGATCCTGATGCTTGCCGCCACCTACCTGATGCAATCAGAGAACCCATCGCCTTCAACCATTAATCTGGTGCTTTTTGGTTACATGCTTACTTACTACCCAACCTTGGCGCTCTCAAACACCCTGGCCATGAAAAACATGACCAATCCTGACAAGGAGTTCCCGCTGATCCGGGTCTTTGGCACCATCGGTTGGATTGCTGCAGGGCTGCTGCTTTCTGCTCTGGCCTGGGATACCAGTATCTCCATGTTTTATCTGACAAGCGTGGCAGCCTTGGCCCTTGGAGTGGTCAGTTTCATGCTGCCACATACCCCGCCTGCAGAGTCTTCGGGTAAGATCACCATGGGGCAGATTCTAGGTCTCGACGCTTTGGTGCTTCTCAAAAACAGGTCTTACCTGATCTTCATGATATCTTCCTTTCTGATATGCATTCCTTTGGCCTTCTATTATCAAATAGCCAGTCGGGTCGTGGAAATGACAGGCCTGCCAATTGGCCAGACCATGTCCTATGGACAGATGTCCGAAATCTTCTTCATGGTCATCATGCCCTTCTTCTTTGCCAGGCTGGGGGTCAAATGGATGCTGGCAGTCGGCATGCTAGCATGGGTCGTGCGCTACGGTTTATTCGCCATCGGAGCACCAAACGAAGTCCGCTGGATGATTCTAACCGGAGTCATCATTCACGGTATTTGCTATGATTTCTTTTTTGTGACCGGTCAGATTTACACGGACAAGTTTGCCCCTAAACCCATCCGAGCCCAGGCCCAAGGCATGCTGGTTCTCTTTACCCTTGGGCTGGGTATGTTCATAGGAGCTCAAATTGCTGGTAAAATTGAAACCCAACATACCCCAGAGGCAGCACAAGAATTTGCGGCTCAGGTGCAAGCTGCTTCGAAAGAAGCCCAAGACATTCGAGCTCAAATCCTCACCGCACAGCCCACAGAAAAGGAAGCTCTTCAAGCTCAGGCTGAGGCCCTGGAAACCCAGGCAGCCGAGGCTCGCAAATCCGAACTGCGCTCTCTTGAGTGGAAACCTCTCTGGGGCAAACCCGCTTTATTTGCTGCCATCGTTCTGGTTGTTTTCCTGGCCTTGTTCCGGGAAAACAAACCTGCTTCTCAAAATTAAACCAAACCGATAAC
>JALRAZ010000321.1 GCA_023257935.1 Verrucomicrobiota bacterium | reverse complement strand
CTCAATCGGAGATGCTTGAGTGCCTCTTTCAAGTCACGTTCTGGCATCCGTACCCTCCTTGAGAGCTGGCGCAGAGACATCGCCTCTGCTTTTAAGTAATTACCAAGTGTTCGCCTCAACATGCGCGCCTGCCTCCGCTTGCCAGTTTCAGGCCTTGTCCTTGTTGAGGTCCAACAAATAATATGGCCTCTCGCGCAGCTCAGGCTGCTTGACATGATGATATTGATTGAAGTCATTGTCACCCACATGGGTTTTAGACATGCTCAGCCCATGGTGCATCTCGCCATGTCGGTTTGCAGGGTAATGAGTCGATGCTTGGGGAACCGCTCTATGGGTATCGGCTTCCTCTTGATATGGATGATCACCCTTTCGGGCTGCCGTACCTATGTGGAGCAGAGTCAGCAGGCTCGCTATGATTGGCAGCGAGGTGATCTGGATGGGGCTGAGCGCGACCTGGCTCGGCAGGTCAGCAAGCATGGCCGAGGTAAGGATGAGATGCTTTGGCAACTCGAATTGTCGACCATTCAGCGTCTAAACGGGAATCATCATGACAGCTTACTGGGCTTTCAACGAGTTGAACAGGTTCTGGCCGAAGAGGAGCAACGCCTGATTGGCTTGCGCTCAAGTGGCATGCAGGCTGCCAGCATGTTGTCTAACCAGGCCAATCGTCCATACCGCCCCAGGATTTTTGAAGCAGCTATGTTGCACGCCTATCAGGCCCTCAACTATTGGAAACTTGATCCTTATGGAGGGCCTCTTGAGGCTGTTAGACCCGAGCTTGCCAAGGCTAGGAGGCATCAGCAGCTTGCCTTGGAACGTAATGAGCAAGCGGTGAGAGAGGCTCGCGAAAGCATCGAAACCCATCCTGACCATGACGCCATCGAACGCACTCAGGCTCATCCCTCTTTCCAGTCACAGCTTAGCCAAGTCCAAGAGGATCTGCGTCATTTGAAGGATTATGATGATTTTGTGAATCCCTGGATTGAATTCCTTACCGGGCTTTATCTGAAAATGCATGGAGTGGGGCAGAGCGATCTGGAGGATGCGATCCTTTCTTTCAGGCGCTTGCAAGGGATGGTGCCGGAGTCTGCCCAGGCATGGCAGTGGGAGCTGGAAGCGATTCAGCGGCGTGCACAAGGGCAAGGTGAGCCACCTCAGACCTACGTTGTCTTTGAGACTGGCATGATAGCGAGCCTTGAGGAAATGAGATTGGATATTCCGATTGTTTTTGCAGATGTTTCCTACATCGGAGCTGCTTTCCCCAAACTGAAATTCCACGAAGACTACCAGCCATCTCTCCAAATTTCGGGAGCAGGTGATTCATGCCAGACGACAATCGTGGCTAGCCTCGATCGACTTGCTGCCCACGCCTACAGGCAGGCTTTGCCCACGATGGTTTCACGGACCCTAGTCGCAACCGTTGCCAAGGGTGTGGCCGCCTACGCGCTGAATCGATCGGCTCAAAAACAGGATCCAGTCTTGGGGCTCCTGATGAGGGTAGGCACTGCGGTGGCTCAGTATGCGGTCAATATTGCTGATACCCGCTGCTGGACGACCCTTCCCAAAGAAATTCAATTTTGTCGGATGGAGACGCCAGCTGATGGGGAAATGACCCTTGCCTATCCCGATGGAAGCCATGTCACCAAACTTAGTTTGGAGCCTGGTCAGTTTCATGTTGTCTACGTTCGCTCTCTCAATCAACATACCCCCATGGTTGTCGAAATCCTTGCATTGTGATGAATCTCAGCTCCTCCTCCATCTGCCTTTGCCTATCCGCAATCCTAGTTTGTGGTTCGGGTTGCAAGAGTGTGAACTCAGTGTCCCCTCATGAACGGGCTGCTACCAGCCATAGCATTGCCCAGGAGCGAGTGATGACCGATCCCTTTCTTGAAAGCCGGGCGAGAATATTAGGGGTCACCGAAACACAGACTCCCGAGGGTTTTGTCAAGATACAGGTTGAACTGGAGAATATGACCTCAAGCACCAAGCACATTGAGTATGCTTTCGAGTGGTTTGATGCTCAGGGAAATTTGGTCCCATCGGCCAGTGGAGGCTTTCGCGTCCGAGAGCTTCTTGGCAGAGAGGTGATCTACATTTCGGCAATATCCCCCAGGGCCGATATCAAGGATTTTCGCGTTAAGATGATCCGAGCCAGACGTTGACTGATTGATAAGACATAACATGAAGCCTAAGCTCTCTTCCTTACCCATGCTGCTCCAGGTGGCAGTCTTGACCCTGATCGTAGGCTGTGCCTCACGATCTGCTTATGTGAATCCACAAGGGCCTGATACCGCAGTGAATGCAGGCCAAATTAACATTCAGGATTTTGCGGCGGCTGCCGATACCTTTGTGAATGAAATCCTTGAGCGGGTGTCCCAAGGGCAATTGCCATCATCCCGTCCAGGAAAGCCAGCGATCATGGCAATCAGCCGCATCACCAATAAAACCCTTCAGCACGTCGACATTGATCAGTTGGTCAAAAAAATTCGGGTTCAGCTCAATCGCTCTGGCCGGATCCTGACGACCACCACCCTGGCTTATGGGGAAGTGGAAGACCCTCTGGCCAAACAGACCCAGGAACAACTTCAGGCTCTGGGAAAAGCCGATGGACCCCTGATAGCTGATTACACGCTCTCGGGTTCCATACTAGATGACATAGCTCGCAAAAGCCGCATGACGACTCAGGCCTCCTACATTTTCCAGCTCAGCCTGACCGATCGGAATGGGATCGCACTCTGGGAGTCTGAATATATCGTGACCAAGCAGGGAAGAAAAGCTGCTGTGACCTGGTAGGGGCTGCTGGCTTGGATGTGTTCACCACATCCATTCATCCCAAAGGGCTTGATGCGGTCTTTGGCTGGTATTACCCATTGCCTCAGGTTAAATTCCAAGGCATGAGAAGCCTGCTGTGCATGATCCAGCTAGCCTTGTGTGTGACCAGCCTCCATGCCGGGAAACCCAACATCCTTTTCATTGCCATTGATGACCTCAATGATTGGGTAGGGCCCTTGAAGGGGCATCCTCAGGTCCAAACACCGCACATGGACAAACTGGCCCAGCGTGGGACGGTTTTTACCAACGCCCACTGCCAGGCTCCTTTATGCAATGCCTCCAGGACCAGCCTGATGACAGGTCTGAGACCCTCCACCACAGGGATCTATGGTCTTGCCCCATGGTTCCGTCAGGTTCAATCACTTAAAGAGCGAGTCACACTGCCACAGTATCTCAAGCGTCATGGTTATCACACCTACACCACAGGAAAGGTTTATCACGGTGGTTATCCTCCGCAGCCTGAGCGCAAGGATGAATACGACCATTGGGGACCTGCAGCTGGGGTAGGCGCTCGGCCTGAGGCGAAGCTTGTGACCACCCCCTTCGGGAACCATCCCCTGGTGGATTGGGGAACCTTCCCGCATCGCGACGAGGACAAGGGTGATTGGAAGGTTGCTGACTGGGCCATCCAGACTCTCGAAGAAAAACCGGAGGAACCCTTCTTTTTATCAGTGGGATTCTTCCTGCCTCACGTGCCGTGTTATGCCACTCAAAAATGGTTTGACCTTTACCCCCCTCAATCCCTTCAGATGCCAAACCTGAGGCCACAAGATCGCGAGGATACCCCCTTCTTTTCCTGGTATTTGCACTGGAGCCTGCCAGAGCCAAGATTGGGGTGGCTTCAGCGAGAAGGTGAGTGGCAATCCTTGGTGAGGGCTTACTTGGCTTCGGTCAGTTTTGTTGACAGTCAGGTTGGCAGGGTGGTGGATGCCGTCGAAAGGGCGGGTTATCGTGATAACACGATTGTCGTGCTTTGGTCCGACCATGGTTGGCACTTGGGTGAGAAGGATATCACTGGAAAGAATTCACTCTGGGATCGTTCCACACGCGTACCGCTCATCTTCGCAGGTCCTGGGGTGGCTCAGTCGAGCCGATGCCACCGCCCCGCTGAATTACTCGATCTTTATCCTACCCTGGCTGACTTGGCAGGGCTACCAGCTCCCTCGGGGCTGGAGGGCCACAGTTTATTGCCACAGCTTCGGGACGCAGAGGCTCCAAGAACATGGCCAGCCATCACCACCCACAATCATGACAACCACGGGGTACGCTCCGAGCGCTGGCGATATATCCGTTACGCTGATGGCTCCGAAGAACTCTATGACATGCAGCAGGATCCCATGGAGTGGCATAATCTGGCTAGCGATCCATCCCTTGAATCGATCAAACAAGAGCATGCTCGGTTCCTGCCGGCAAGCAGTGCTAAACCAGCTCCAGGCAGTCGTCATCGCATCTTGACTTATGAGGATGGGGTCCCCACATGGGAGGGCGCTGTGATCAACCCCGGCGATGCGATCCCATTTGAGTGAAAATGCGGCTCAGGATGGGGAGTGACAGCTCACTGTCGAATCCGCAGAAACAGAATGTCTCGATCAAGAATGGTTCCTTGCCATTGGGTGGATGCTTCTGAAGCCACGATGGAGGGGGCGATGGTGTTCCAATTCATCAGGTCAACTGAAGCTTCCACCCGATACGTCTGCCTGGGTTGACTTGGCCATGTCAGCATCCATCTGGATTCAGCCCGGTCAAAATAGTGTTCGGATAAGGGGACGGTTTTCGGCGATGCCACCAAGGGATAGAGATCCAGATCCAGCGAGCGAAAGTAGGCAATGCGATGAGGGATAGTCGATTCAACGGTCTGGAGATCCCGCGGGTCCATGCGGTCGGCCAGATGCTCGGCACCAAGAAAAAGGAGGAAGCTCTCAGCCAAGTCTTCTCGAAGAGGATAATCCTGAGCATACTGTGATAGGTAGCTTCCATCAGCCTGTTGTGCATCCATCCACCCCTGGGAGCGAGCATGAGCTTCATCCAAAGAGGTGTGACTTGCTTCATGAATGAGCGTTTCCTCCAAGATGCCACTTGAGACGTATTCGGCTGCCTGTTCGGTATGAATCAGTAAATTTCGGTTGCCTCCGCCAAAAGGCATTTTTCCACGATGAATCCAGACTGTATCGACATCTTTTCTCAAGGCAGTGGGTAGTTGACCGATGATGCGGGCGTATTCAAGCGCCACTTCACGACTTGATAATCCGAACTCTGTGTTGACCTGCACTTCGATGTTTAAACCATCGTCATACGCTGCTTGAAAAAGATAGGCCTGTTGCCGCGACCACCCTGGGATGCGACGATCATACATAGTCCGCAGCCCCATCCCGTCTGCCTTCATGGACTGAAAACATGAAGGATCCTTGGCTGTCACAAGCTCCGAATTCACAAAGATCGTCCCCCAATAGGGCGGCTCAGCTCCCTTCAGGCTTGTGTAAATCAGAGAAAGAGCCAGGAGTATGGCGGTGCGGCAAGGCATGCCCACAGGGTTCAAATAGAAACTTTATAGGAATCGCTCGGTTTGGCGCTTAAAGCAAAGCCAGCCATGAGTTGGGGCACTTTCTCCAGGTCCTTGAGATGGATCATTTCTACGGGTGAATGCATGTAGCGATTGGGGACACTGATTAGCGCACTGGGGATACCACCGCGGGTCCAAAAAATGACATCCGTGTCCGTACCACTGGTTGATGAGACGGCCTCGTGCTGGACAGGGATCTTGAGTTTGCTAGCAATGCGCTCCAGACGCTCGACCACAACAGGGTGGTTGGGGCCTCCATGTGTCAGGCTGGGGCCTAATCCCATTCGCACATCGCCATGGATTGCCTTGTTGACAGTCGGGTAGTCTGTCGCGTGGGTCACATCGGTGACGATGGCTACATCGGGCTTGAGCTCGTAGGCAATTTGTCGTGCTCCCAAGCATCCGCCTTCTTCCATGACGTTGGAAACCACACAAACCTCCGCCTTGAGTTTCTTGCGTTCACGGTGGAGCAGACGCAGGGCCTCGGCCACAGCGAAGGTCCCCACTCGGTTGTCGAATGCTCTAGCTACGGCCAGATCATTGCGCAACATCTGGAAATCACGGTCAATGGTGATGGGGTTGCCAATGTTCACCAGTGCCTGAGCTTCTTTGCGAGAACCCACACCGATGTCGACGAATAGATCATGAATCTGTGGCTTTCGGTCATGGTTATCCAGTTTCGAGAGGTGAGGAGCCACATTACCGATGACCCCGGTAACGGGTCCCTTGGATGTATGAACGATGACGCGCTGAGCTTTGGATACGGTGGCATCCACACCGCCTAGTTTTCGAACGTAAATAAAGCCGTGCTCGTCGATGTAATTGACGGCTAGGGCAATTTCATCGGCATGAGCCGCCAGCATGATCCTAGGAGAGCCACCTTTGTTGATCACGGCTACCGTGTTGCCATAAGCATCACTCCAAGTCTCATCTGCCATGGGGCGAACCCTTTCCAGCCAAATGCGTTGGCCTCGGACTTCATGGCCAAAGGGGCTCGGTGTGTTCACCAGCTGGGTCAGGAATTGCAAAGCGTCTTTCTTCATGTCACCAAGCGTTGCACAGTGAGCCCGACTCTAGCAATCCTCAAACAAGCTGTTTTGCCCAAATAACGCCTTGCCGCAGGCTTGAATCAGTCGGATAACACTTTTATTCTTAACCAATGGCCTGTCGGATGATCAGCTCAAAGCTTCAGTCCAATGGCTTTCTGGGCGCCATGTTGGGGGTTGCCGGGTTCGTGGCATTGGTCCCCGTCGATGCGTCGCAGGTTGCACCCGCCCCCTTGGTGTCCTTTGAAGAAAGTATCAGGCCCATCCTGCATCAGCATTGTTTGCCTTGTCATGGTGGCGTGAAAAAGCAAGGAGGGTTTGCCTTGCTGGCTCGAGAACAAGTCCTTGCGGCGGCGGATTCGGGGCTCCCCCTGATTGTTCCAATGGATCCTGAGGGAAGTTTGCTCTGGCAGCGAATTCGAGCGCAGAATCCGGATGACCGTATGCCACCACTCGGCCATGCGGCATTGAGTGAGACACAGATCGAGGTCATCGGAGCATGGATTAAGCAGGGCGCTACCTGGCCGACACATTGGTCTTTTGTCCCTCCCGATAAAACAGCCATCGGAGAACAGATCGGATTACAGCTCGATTCCTGGGTGGCCTCTTGCCTGCGCCAGGATGCGCAGGTTCTGGCTCCTAAGGCCGGCACGCCTCAATTGATCAGGCGTCTGCACCTCGATTTGACGGGGCTGCTTCCTGAACCTGACGAACTTGACTCCATGGCCAAGCTCATTGAATCAGGCCAGATTGAGGTAATCATTGATCGTCTTCTGGCTTCGCCGCACTTCGGAGAACGCTGGGCTCGTCACTGGCTGGATGAAGCCCGCTATGCTGATTCGCTGGGTTATGAAAAAGACAGCGTCAAGTCAGATGCCTGGCAATTTCGTGATTGGGTGGTGGATGCCCTGAACCAGGACATGCCCTTTGATCAGTTCAGTCGCCTTCAACTGGCTGGTGACCTCATTGACCCCGTCTCCCGAGAGGGGCTCCTGGCGACCAAATTACACCTGCAGACTCAATTCAACCTCGAAGGTGGCATCGACGCCGAAGAGGATCGGGTCAAGCGGGTCATTGATCGAGTCAATACCGTAGGGAGCATCTGGTTGGGGATGACTGTGGCTTGTGCACAATGCCATGACCACCCCTACGACGCGATGACGCAGCGGGAGTATTACCAGCTCATGGCCTTCTTCAATAACCTCGATGAAGACGCATCCTTTTTGATGGCAGTCCCTCCTGATGCCGAACAAATCATGAAGGAGCGTGAGGTTATTCAGTCAGAACTGAATGCTTTACTTGCACGCCAATTGAGCGACAAAAGTTTGAACAATCAAGGTGTTTCCCAACTGGTCAAACTCTTTAACTTTGATCAGCAGCGAGGCTTGACCCGGCATATGCGAGAGCGGGTGGATGAGCCGCGAATGACCCATGTATTGATCAGGGGTGATTTTTTGCGTCCCGACAGGGATCAGGAAGCGGTCAGACCAGGTTTTCCCAGACTGGGCTCACCCAAATCACTTAACGATCCGCCGTCGCTTGATCGACAACATTTGGTAGACTGGCTTTTCTCTGGACGACACCCCCTGACCTCGAGGGTGATGGTCAACAAGGTGTGGGCTCGGTTGATGGGGAGACCCCTTGTGGAGACCCCGCAGGATTTTGGTGCTAGGACTCCGAGGCCAGAACATCATGTTTTGCTGGACGGGCTGGCATCTTGGTGGAGCTCCGAGGGACACTGGAGCCTTAAACGATTGATTCGATTGATCCTCCTGTCGCAGACCTACCAACAGTCTTCCCTGCCATCACAGCTCATGGGTCAGAAGGTCCAGGATCTTGCATCGCCTCTGCGCCAGCATCGCTTTCGCGTGGAGGCGGAGGTCCTTCGAGATATGTCACTCCAGATGGCTGGCCTGTTGGTATCCCAGATGGGCGGACCTTCGGTGCATCCTCCCGTGCCCAAGGTGGTGCTGCAGCAAAGTTATAGCCAGTATCAGCGTAGATCCGAGGGCGGTGATCGCTACCGTCGAGGGCTCTACACCTTTTTTAGACGGACAGCGCCTGATCCCAACCTACGACTCTTTGACTGTCCCGATGCTTCGGCCTCCAGTGCCCTGAGACCCTCCTCCAATAACGCACTCCAGGCCCTAGCCCTCCTCAATAACGAAGTTTTTGTCGAGGCATCCCATGGAGTGGCCACCCGCCTCGTTGGCCTGGGAGAAGGGCTCTCTGACCGAGAGCGAATCGGATGGTTGTTTGAAATGGGGCTTGGCCGCGCAGCCTACACCCAGGAAACCAAACGGATGTTGGGTCTTCTACAATTCAGCCGTGACCATCTCAGCACCCTACCTGAACCAAAAGCGACCTCCACCGCCAAAGGCGAATGGACCGAAGCGCAAGCCACTGCCATCGCCGCCTGGGTGCCGCTAGCTCGGGTGATGATCAACCTGGATGCCTTCCTTACACGTGAATAAATTTCAACCCACAGCCTCCACTACATACTGGTTATGAAAAAGCCTACCCATGCTGATTCCATTCATCGCCGAGCCTTTCTGCTTTCCAGCGCTAGCGGGTTGGGTGGGGTAGCCTTCAATCGCCTGCTAGCCGATGAACTCTTGACCCGTCCTGGGGTGGCCTCCAATGGTTTGTCTCCCCATATTCCCGCAAAAGCCAAGAGCTGCATCT
>JALRAZ010000175.1 GCA_023257935.1 Verrucomicrobiota bacterium | reverse complement strand
AAGCTCATTGGTGTTCAGGAAAGGTCGAGCGGATCATCGGCTTGATCAAGAACACAATGAATAAGCTGGCGGTGGACGATCCAACGCTCTCCGCAGAGGAACTGCTAGCTCTCAGCTGTGTGGCGCACAATGAGTTGCACCGCGAGGCTGGCTGGCCACCCGACCAGATCTTGCTCGGTCGAGCAATACGGCCGCCGCCCATGGCAAGCGCTTCGGTAACGCGTTGATCGTCATCCAGGGTGACCACCGATCCGCCGTGATAGATCCAATCGGCGGGTTGAGCCCAGGCCGATTGTGCCATCAGGAAAACAATAAGGTACTGCCAGATACCATAAGCAGCGGCGTGTCCAACACGCGAAGGCAGAGGGGGGCACATGGTTTCACCCTGCACAATGAGTGCTACGATTGCACGATCATAATCTTCTGAGAGCCTTTGCTTGGGTCTTTGGGGTGGCCCCTTTAGGACCCTGGCTGCAATTTGAGAGGATCAAGGGT
Source organism: Verrucomicrobiota bacterium (assembly GCA_023257935.1). Taxonomy (GTDB): domain Bacteria; phylum Verrucomicrobiota; class Verrucomicrobiia; order Limisphaerales; family AAA164-E04; genus UBA7971. Next base: position 2,660 of record JALRAZ010000175.1, on the reverse strand, counting down.
TGGCGTTGGCAGCACCAGGAGTCGGTGGCATGGCCCGCCATTGCAGGAGGTCATCAGGATGGCGTCCCCAAGCTACATCTGCCTCCTGAGAAGGGTAATCCACCTGATCCAAAACCGTCATTTGACGGTCTTTTCGGTCGAGCAAAAATAGGCTTTCTCCGTCCTTATCCAGTTTGAAGCTAGCATGCAATCCAGTCTGGTTATCATTCCCCCCATCAGCCCAAACCAAAAGGTAAGCACCCGACTCGATGACCGTGCCCTCGGGGAAAGTCCATTTGTCCGGTTGATTGGGATTGTCGCTGAGATGATAACCACTCAAGTCCTGTGGGGTTTCAGTGGGGTTGTATAGCTCAATCCAGTCACTGTAGGCACCTGAGGCATCGCTCAATGTGGATTGATTCGAAGCCATGAGCTCGTGGATCAGGATCGTCGAGGGAGTGTTTGCAAGCTCCAGAGCGACGCGGTAACTGAAAGTCTCCTGTTCGGCACGTGCGGGTGCAAAGGCAGCAGCTCGATCCTCATTGCCTGCTCTGGCTTCGACATAGTAGTGAATCTTCTGGCCCGAAGGAAAAGGGCTGGTTCGGGCGGCAAAAAGGCCATCATGAGCTTGACCGTCTTCGTGGGCGCCATCGTCCCACATTTGGGTGACCGCAAAGCGGCCATAGTTAGGATCACGCCAGTAAAGCCATACCGAATCCAAACCCTGTTCGTCTCCGGCTTCCACCTGTGCCTGGATCAAGGCCCCTTCATGAGGTCCGGGTGCGATACCACCTAGGCCAACATGACTCAAAACGGGCTGAGCTGGGGTCAGGGCAGGATGGCTTGTTAGGAATGCGTAGCGCTCGGTCACAAAAGTTTTCAGGGCCGCTATGTCTCGATCATAGGTCGCCATGGTATACCCTTTCTTGGGATCAGATGAGATGGCATCACGGCTCAGCGCACTGAGCCTGTCAATGCGAGCGTGCATGATTTCCGGATGCAACTGTTCCTTGAGCACGGTGCGCATGTGAGCTAGGTAGCGTTGACGAAGCTCCTGATTGGGAAGCAGCTTGAAGAGGAGGGGGCGATTGGTGCCATCCATGCCTTCCAGGGGTGAGAGCTCCACATCCCCCACGACAAAGGCCTCATTACCGTCATGCTGGATGGGATGGATACGCCCACTTTCTGGTTCAAAATAAAACCCGTAATCGGCTCCTTTGTTCCAGTAACTGTCATCATCAGTGAAAATATTTTCGATCGCCAGAAACCATAACCATCGATCGACGGCGAACACCTCTTCGACTTTTTCCCTGAGATCGGTTTCAGGGGTGTTGTTGAGGACGTCAATGGCATGGACCAGGCGTTCCCATGCATTGGTAGCGTTGTCTGTCTTCAGTTCATAATAGGACAGGTAGCTTGAGACATCCGGTCCTTGATAGCTGAAAGCGGAGAGATCACTGGCAAACATGCCCCCGCCGCCGCCTCCACCGCCGGGAGGAAAACCTCCGCCCCCGGGAGGGAACCCACCCCCACCGGGTGGCAAGCGCTGCAATGGACGCTGTCCCATCCCACCTCCCACGTTGGGTGCCTTCCATCGATCCCCGCTCGTGCTGGGAAACCATTCTTTGACCAGGTCATTGTTTTCCTGCTGGATGAGTGAATAAACTCCCCAGTTCTGGCCGTTGATGAACACTTGGGCTAGGTTCCCCCGTGGGCATGGCACATAGGTGCTCATGGCATTAAAATACAGCACTTCTCTCAAGATGGTTTCATCAGCCGCGGCATTATTGAGGTTGAGGGTTTTGTAACCCATCAGTCGGGCTTCGGGATCGCTGAAATCCAACTCAAGATTGATGGATTTTTTGAGACCACCGATGCTGAATGATGAATTGCCTTTGTAGCGTGCGCCCACGCTTGCGAACTGCGCGCCATTGGCCATGATCAGGGTGCAAGGGGTGTTATTACCCGTGTCACGGCCTTGGGTCAGAAGAGTCTGCCAGTTGGTGGCATCGAAGTTCAGTTCCAGTTGCCGCAGTAGCCGGGTATCGTGGAGGCCTTCGGTAGGGATGGCTCGGAAAAAGCGCGCCTGGGCATTGGATTCGCCTAATTGGATGTAAGGCCCTTGCTCGTTACCAGAGATCAACGCTTTTGGAGGGTGATCCTGTTGCCAGTGCTGCAGATCATCTGAGAATTCAATCAACCAGTCTTCATCCTTGTCTCCCGCTACCACCAGTTTCAGACCTTGCTTTTCTGTGGGTTGAGTCGGGATGACCTGCATGCGACCATCCTTGGCATGCATGCTTCCAGTCAGCCCAAGGTAGATCAGGCAGATGAGCTGATAGATGGCCTTCTTCGATTGTGGGATTCTGGGTATTATCATGGCAATCGAGATCTTTTTTCTCCGCATTCACGATCATGAGGGGATGGTCTCACCTTTAAGGACGCTTGCTTACTTTCGCTGGTTACAGGATCTGTCTTTTTGACTGATTATTGACCCTGATCCGCATGGTATCCTGAGTTGTGATCTCAATCAGAAGGTGTGAATGGGGTGGTTCGAAGCAGGCCTTGGTATCCTTTTTGAGGTCGCTTGCACCTGGAGGCAGTCCTTAAGCACAGTCGGTTCAAGACTCCTGGAGTGAAGTAGATCAGGTGGTATTTGACTTCCTTTGGTTTCGATCAGG
>JALRAZ010000091.1 GCA_023257935.1 Verrucomicrobiota bacterium | reverse complement strand
TTTATGACCAAGTCACCCAACCCATACCGATGTCCTGGCAACTCTGGGCCTCACAGGGTTATTCAGTGGTTGGTGCCGGGATCTTTGCTTTTGCTCTCTGGACACACGCCCTCAAACACTGGCCCACAAGCCGCGTGATGCTGTTTGTGAACCTAATCCCACTGACCACCCTGTGGTGGGGGTGGGTTCTGTTTGGAGAACAGGTAGATCCCTCGTTCTGGGGCGCCATGGTGCTGGTGATTCTCGGGGTGCTGCTGGGCTGGCTACCTTGGCCTGCGAGACTGAGCCATCGGCTTTCCCCTTGAGCCATCTGGGAGCATGTCGCACACTTTTGCAGGCTTTCGGTAGCAAAACGCTTCATAGAAAGTTCCACTGCATGGAGACAGAGATGAAGGAGATCGAAGAGGCCATCAGGGATGGCATGCTGAGCAAAGGGATCAAGGAAGACCGAATCGCTGCATTCATCCAGGATGTTCAGCGTATGGCCCAGGGCGAAGAGGGCCTGATCCCAGAAAGCAGTCTTGAACCCGTGGGTTTCCTGCCCCAATGGGAGGCAGCTTCGGTTGAAAAATCAGGGTCCAGCAAGTGGCTGGATCAGTTAGTCACCATCAAGCTCAACGGTGGCCTGGGCACCAGCATGGGACTGGAGCGAGCCAAGAGCCTGCTTCCCATCAGAGCGGGGCACTGCTTCCTGGGATTGATTGCCCAACAAATCCTGCATCTGAGGGAGCATTCCAGGAGGCATCCTCGCTTCTGCTTGATGAACAGCTTCAGCACCCATCAGGACAGCCTTGATTGGTTGCAGAGAGAGGTTCCAGCATTGCGGGATGACCTGCCGATTGACTTCCTGCAAGGCCAGGTCCCTAAGCTGGACGCTGAAAGTTGGCTGCCGGTTCAGTGGCCTAAGAACCCGGAACTGGCTTGGTGTCCTCCGGGACACGGAGACCTCTATTTATCGCTGCTCAGCTCGGGGATGCTGGACAGACTGATCGCATCCGGAGCGGTTGTTGCTTTTGTCTCCAATGCGGACAATCTGGGAGCTGCGGTGGACTTGTCTTTGCTCGATGCCTTCATGGAAGGGGGAAGCACATTGATGATGGAAGTGGCCAGGCGCACCCCCTCAGACCGCAAGGGAGGTCATCTGGCTCGCCGACAGGCCGATGGTCAATTGATCTTGAGGGAATCGGCTCAGTGTCAGGAAGGAGACAAAGAAGCTTTCCAGGATATTGAGCGACATGCCTTCTTCAATACCAACAACCTGTGGCTCAGGCTGGATCATCTGAGGGACCACTTCAACCGCCACGGTGCCCATATGGAGCTACCCCTGATTCGTAATTTTAAGACGGTCGATCCCACCGATCCATCCAGCCCAAAGGTGATTCAACTCGAATCAGCCATGGGCTCGGCAATCCAGTGCTTTGAAGAGACCTCCGCCATCGAAGTGCCACGCAGCCGATTCTCGCCAGTCAAAACAACCGGAGATCTGCTGGCTCTTCGGTCCGATGCCTATGAGCTCACGAAAGATTTTCGTATTCAACTCCATGAGGACAGACAAGGCATCCCACCAAGGGTGGTGCTTGAGCCGGCACACTACGGTCATCTCGCTCAATTCGAGGCCTGTTTTGGACAGGGTATTCCATCCATGCTACAATGCGATAGTTTACTCGTGAAAGGCCCGGTAAGGTTCGAATCTGGGGTCGTTCTCAAGGGATCAGTCACCATCCAAAACCGAAAAAATGAAACCCAAACCATTGAAGCAGGCTGCTATGAAAACGCTTCCCTCTCATGGTCCTAAACCCTCGCGTATCAAGGGTGCCATCGGCAAGAGCTCTTGGCTGGCTGGGGCGCTTCTAGGGGCGCTTGCCAGTCATGCCGATGCCCCCATGGAAACAGGTAGTTTTGTGCATCACCCTGGCATACGAATTGAATTGGTGGCTGCCGAGCCAGACCTGGTTGACCCGGTCGCTTTGAGCTTTGACGCAGCGGGACTCATGTATGTGGTCGAAATGCGAGACTACCCTTACGGCAAGGGGCCCACAGGATCACCGGGTGGTTCGGTGCGTGTTCTGCGCTTCGACGACACCGGTCAGCTTGCCGAGAGCCATTTGTTTGCTGAAGGACTGAGTTTCCCAACCTCGATCGCTTGCCTTGGGGATGGAATCGTTGTGGCTGCCAAGGACTTAATCTATCTGGCGGACACCGATGGCGACCATCGGGCAGACCTGAGACAAGTCCTGGTCAAAGGATTCGATCAAGGGGTGACTGACAGCAATTTCAGCGGCCTGAGATGGGGCCTGGACAATCACCTGCATGGGGTGAATGGCGGCAACGATGGCGATCTGGTGACTCCTTGGCACATGAGCTCAGCCCTATCGCTTGAAGATGCAGATTTCGCCTGGCATCCAACCCGACATACCCTGGAGCGCACCTACCACACAGGCGGAGGCTTTGGGCTGATCATCGATGATTGGGGGCGCAGTTTCACTCCCCACAATATCAATCACATGCTTCAGCGCATCCTGCCGGTCAGGGCCATGGAACGTTTCAATGGATTCCCCATGGTGGAGGCAACCGTCTCCATTTCCGATCATGGGGACATGGCACGGATCTATCCTGTGTCTGCAGCCGAAACCCGGGTCAACCACCCTGAGCAGGCCGGTTTTTTCAGCTCCAGCGGAGGCATGGGGTTGATCCCATCCACCTTTGCTTCGGATGTGCCTGGGCTGGGCGTTCTGGTTTGCGATGTGGTAGGCAATCTGGTTCATCGTGATGTGAT
>JALRAZ010000082.1 GCA_023257935.1 Verrucomicrobiota bacterium | reverse complement strand
GCATCGCATGGGGTGGTGATCCTGCGCAGGCATCACAGCCTACTCCAAGCTGGTCAGCAACCATTGAGCCCATCCTCAACGATCACTGCGTCAAGTGTCATGGCCCGCTCAAAAAGAAGGCTGATCTTGATCTCAGCACCTTTCATGGCCTGATTCGCGGCGGAGAATCTGGAAGCATCCTCAAGGCGGGACAGCCTGATGCCAGCCTGCTTTATCAGGTGGTGCTTCCAGAGAGTGATCCTCACATGCCACCGGAGAAGCAGCTAGATGAGGCATCGGTCGCTTCCCTCCATGACTGGATCACGCAATTCAGGGAACTACCCGCCGATCAGCCCATATCAGAGAACTTGGAGGCACCAGAGGCTTTGGAACCTGGCCCGGGCAACCTTGACATCCCCGAGGCATGGCCAGGCTGGCAAGTGATCGATTTCCTCATTGAGACCCCCTTGCGTGCATTGGCCATCACCCCCACCCCTGTGTGTGATGACCTGACTTTCCTGCGTCGGCTCCATCTGGATTTGGCCGGACGCCCTCCTACCCCGGAGGAAAACCTAGCCTTCCTGCGCAGTCCGTTGCTGCAAAAGCGGAGCGAGGCGGTCGACCGCTTGATGGCTTCACCCGCTTTCGCCCAGCATATGGCCGAGCTGTTTGATGCGATGCTCATGGAGCGCCGGGGCAAGCGCTGGGAGGATCGCCGACGAGAGAAAGGTTGGATGGATTACCTGCAAAATGTCTTCGCTCAAGACCGACCATGGAATCAGGTGATCAGTGAGTGGATCCTGGCTCGGCAGGATCCGAAGACCCCGGCCGGTTCCATCTGGTTTCTCTACGAGCGCGACAACAATCACCAGGCCATGGCCGAGGCCGTGGCCCCAGTGGTATTTGGCACCCAGATCAAGTGCGCCCAGTGCCATGACCACCCCCTCGCCCACGAAATCAAGCAATCGCATTACTGGGCCATGGTCGCCGCTTTCAATCGCAGTCAAAACGTCGACACCCCACAAGGCATCGGCGTGGCTGAATCCGCCATCGGTGGGTTCATCAGCTTTGCCAACCTTCAAAAGGAATCCCAGCGGGCTACCCTGTCCTTCCTCAACGGCATCAGCGTGCCGGAAGCACAGCCAGACCCTGATACCAAAGAAGAAGATTTGCCGATCCTGTATGAAACCGCACCACCGGCCGAAGGCGAAGCTGCTCAAGCAGCCAGTGTGCCCAAGTTTTCTCGCAGGGCAGCGCTGGCAGAAGCGGTGACCTCGGACAACCCCATGCTGGCCGAGGCCACGGTCAACCGACTGTGGGCCCTGCTGGTGGGCAGGGGGCTGGTGCATCCGGTGGATGAAATGAATTCCAAGCACCCAAGCAGCCATCCTCAACTGCTGAACTGGCTGGCTCGGGATCTGGAAGCCCATGGCTACCGCCTGCATCACTTGATCCGCAACATCGTGCTGAGTCGAACCTATCAGCGCAGTCCTTGGACCGGTCCTGAGCGCCCCAGCCAACCCGACACCTTCGCCTGGTCCCTAGAAAAACCCTTGAGCGCCGAAGTCGCCTATCGGTCCATGCTCACCGCCACAGGCATCGATCCCAGCCAGGAAACCGATGAAGCGCTGGACCTGGAAGCTCTGCGCCAATCCTTCATCGAACACTTTCCAGAGGTGTTGCCCGAGTCCTACAATGCCACCTTGCAACAGGCCATGTTCCTCTC
>JALRAZ010000386.1 GCA_023257935.1 Verrucomicrobiota bacterium | reverse complement strand
ACCCAGATTGATCTCAACCCGCGTGTCCTCGGCTACTTGAACCGATTGACTTTGAGACATCGGGTTCAGCAATTGGTAGTATGCATAGCCCGAACCGTTCGTGTATCGGTTAGAACGCTGCGCACCTGCGGAAACAGGTTGCCCAACGGCTATGACAGATTGATAAACCCCAGCAGAGACCGCGCCACCTACAGAACTGAGTAAAGCCTTATGCTCATAGGAAGCAGACCAGCTATCAAGGGAGATGAATAAGGCTAATCCTCCACAAAACAAACGTATGGAGGGTATCCAGGAATTCATCGAAAGTGCCGAGAAGGAAAAACCTTAGAAGCCGATCCTATTCTACCGTTAGCTTATAGTTTCGCCAGCCTTGGGATTGCCTCGGAAGCTTTATCCGCAGCAGTTGAGTGGATTGCAGATAAACACCTTCAAACTCTCCATCTTGACCCTCTAGTTCGAAAGTCACCTCACGCCAAACCTTTAAATCGGTGGATTCCATAAGTCGGTATGAACGCCCGGTAACTCCCAGAAATTCAAAGGTCATTTGTTCCTCGGCCAATTCCTTAAAAACAAGTCGTAAGCCATCATTTTCATCAAAGGCATAGGTACCGGCCTGGTATTCTTCGAGGTTGGTGAGTCCGTCACCATCAGCATCATCAGACCCGTTGATATTATCCAATGATCCGGCTAGTTGCATAAGGGCTTGTTCCCATGCATCTGGTAATCCATCACCGTCACTATCCTCTCCTAAAGTCAGGTTCAAGCGCGTCACGGCACCCGGTTCCCCCAACTGCATCGAAACACCTCTTACCTCGATAGGCAGGTAAGTTTTACCACCAGAAACAACCTCTATATTGAAAGGCACCTGCATGGTTTGTGCATATTGGCTGTAGGGGGTCTCCGTTGTCCCACTGTCCATGGGCACAAGCAAACGATAATTCACACCCCCAGGCTGACCTGAAAGCGTCCTGACCTCAACGGGAGCGCCATCACTAGTAATGAATCGAACCAGGGTACCTTCCCCAGAAAGAGGATTCCCCAACTCATCGCGGACCATACCCTCGATAGTGTGATGTGGAGCAGGTGGAAAGCCACCAACCGAGGGCATGAGTAATAAAAGACAGATCAAGAAAAGGAGCTTTTTCATGGATGCGTGGGGAATCGAGTTAATTACCGGAGTAAGAGTAGGTCTTAAAGTGTATCTTAATATCCTTAACCGAACGAATGAAACGCTCCAGCGCTTCATCCGGATCGTTCAGCAAAGACTTTCCTGGAATGACCAACTTCCATCGGCTATTCCAAACCGATCGGCCTATCAGGCGGTTGTTGGTGTAATTGTCCATACTGATGTTCATTTGATCAAAGGCATCAGCAGTGGAGACAGCTCTAAAAGCCTGATGTTTACGCACAGTGTATAAATCTTCGCTCAACGAGTCACTTGACTGCCAATAACGCTTAGCACTGTAGTCTGAGCTTCCTACGTTGAATGGTAGGGGTAGGCTAACATGAGCAACCTTCCATTTCCGCACTCCGCTTGTATCACCCAAGGGCGGGGTTCGCATGAAATCTGTACCCACAGGAATAAGATATATATACGGGGTAGCAGACATACCGTCAGGATCCATAAAACTGACCCCACCTCCCGGCGATAAAGCACCGGAACTCTGTACGACCTGTGTGTTGGCGATTGGATCGTTGATACCTTTGTAACCTTCGAAGGCAACTCCAACGCCAAAAATTTTATTGGCAAAAGAACTATCAGAAAAAGTACTGTCCCCTGGAGATAGGTAGTTCCCGAACAAATTAAGTCCTCCTGTAATTGTAGTGGAGAATTCAAGGATTAATCCAGGAACCGGCAAGCCATCATTAGTGTCAAGCTGCATGCAGTAACGCATGACATCAGCGTCTCGACGCAAATCAGATGTTGCTGAGCGCGACAGAACATCCTTCCAATTGCTATCACCTGATTCGTCGGGGAAAATACGGTAGTTTTCAGTGCGCATCGAGACTGAGGTCCCGTAGGTATCAGGGTTATTGATACCCAAACGTCCTCGGAGAACTCCCCAGTCTGAAGCCATTTCAGCAAGTATGCTGGACAAACCTGGATCACCTGTGCTGCTGGCAGCGAATTGCGGTTCTCCATCCTTCATGATACCAAGTGCTCTGGAAGCGATAATCCTCTCAACGAAAGATTCGCCATCGC
>JALRAZ010000505.1 GCA_023257935.1 Verrucomicrobiota bacterium | reverse complement strand
CGGGTTGCTCGCAAAGAAGAATCATTTAGCCTTCCTTCCCGACCCCATTGATCCAACGGCTTGTCAGTTGGACTTCAACCAATGTTGGTTTGAAACCTCATGGCAAGAGTTCACCTACTAGGACTCTCGATCTCAATTGGTAAGCCCTCCATGGGCAGGAAAAACAAATCCGATTGACGCTAAACTGGGGGTGCTCTATCAACCCAACATGATTTCAGGCTCGTCATCCACCCTATGCCATGACCTGAAGAGACATTGGTTTGCTGCCTGGATCATTTGCCTTATTGGGCTAACTCCTTGCCTTAGCCAAACGGACTCGACACCACCGCCCACCCACGACCCAAGAGATCTGGCCTGGGATTCCCAAAAGCATCAGCTCTGGATTGCCGGAGGCGACAGCGGCTACCTGCTTGCACTGGATCCCAAATCCGAAACCTTACGTTCAGTGTTTCGGCTGCCCACACCTCTGTGCCGGATTAAGGCGATCTCTGCGACTGGGGAAATCCTGGCACTGGAACCAGCCAGGGGATTGCTTCATTTTGTGACATCAAACGACGATGCAGGGAGTCCCTCCAGTGAGAGCCTGCTGGTAGGCGAGCACGTCGTTGATTTCAGTCTTTCGAATGATGGTCTCAAATTGGGGACCCTCCACCAGTGGAGCCATCAGGCCACCTTGTGGGAACGAAGCTCCACAAGCTCCAAGAGATTCAAACCTATCAACACCGTGTCACTTCCCTTTGCGCCGCTCTGTCAGGCACTCAATGAAGGAGCCAATCAATGGATAGTGGGCTCGGCTTTCGGTGGTTCAATCGCTACAGTTGACTGGGCAACCGGCAAACTTCTAGGTCATGCCGAACGTGACATCCATAACATCCGCAGCATGGCTCTCTCACCTTGCGGAGAAAACCTCTGGGTGACCCACCAGCTCCTTCACCCTGAGGGCACAACCCTCCGAGGGGACATTCAATGGGGATTCCTGATGGAAAACCATGTCAGCGGCATCCCTACCAAGAACCTCATTGATCAATGGTCTTCGGCAAAACTCATGTTGCCGCCCAGCCCTCTGGAAGGGCCCGGCAATGCCGCGGGGGATCCCGAAGCCATTTTATGGACAGACCAAGGGGAATGCCTGGTCACGCTGGCTGGTGTGGGGGAGTTGGCTCTCTTCAAGTTAAACCAAACTGGCATGTTGAGGATGGGCGTGGGTAAGCGTCCCGTTGCTTTGGCCTATGACCCAGAGGCACGCATGGCCTTTGTGGCAAATAGGGATTCAGGAACCATCTCTAGGATAAGCTTTGAACCTGAACCGAGAGTCTCGAAGGTGTTTCGACTGAACTCCCAACGCGACCCAAGCATCTTGGCTCAAGGAGAGGCACTCTTTCACAATGCGCACCTCTCATTCCACGGTTGGTTTAGCTGTCATAGCTGCCATACTGATGGCCATGCAAATGGCAGGCTGACTGATAACGAAGCAGATGGTTCCTTTGGGGCTCCAAAGAAGGTTCCCCCACTTGGCCATGTCGCCTCAACTGGACCATGGAGTTGGCTGGGCAAGCGCAACGACTTGTTGGATGAAATCCATCGTTCCATCGAGACCACGATGCGAGAGGTCAGTTCACCTCAAACTGAAGAGGCGCTGCTGGCCTACCTGGAAACTTTGAAAGCTCCGCCGCCTAAGAGATCCAATCCACTACCCACCGAACATGAAGCGGGGCGCCAGGTCTTTGAGAGTTTGGGCTGCGTGGACTGCCATAGCCCCCCTTATTACACCGATGGAGGTTTATACGATGCGGGTATTACCGATGAGCAAGGCAACAAGCGCTTCAACCCTCCCTCCCTTTTGGGGGTCTCGCAACGCATCGGTTTATTACACGATGGCCGAGCCAAATCGCTGCGCAGCCTACTGGTCGACCACCAGCACATGATCACCGAACCCCTTGATAATCAAAAGCTCGAGGCACTGTTATTGTTTCTTGAGTCAATCTAGTGGGGATGCCGGACACTTCTCCCCTGGCCCAACCTGGGCGAAAAAAAAGAGTGAGGATTGATGAACTCTGCTACAGCTCCTAGAATTTGCCTCATGCTATTGTTCATCTTGAGACGCCTCATCATCCTTGGGTTTTGCGGCATTTTATTATACAGCGCCTCAGGGTTTGTCTGCATGCAGGCCCAGGAAGCTGGCGAGCGGTATTTTATCGATGTGAACCGCTACCGGTTCAGTTGGCCCGACATGAATCATTCGGCCTTCTACCCCGTACCTAACCATGACCTGTCCCGGGATCTTTACCTCAGATCGATTGAAGCCGCTGACCCTGCTACCATTGCCAGTCAGCCAGCCCGTGGCATGGATGGTCCCAGGATTTTCCTTCCCGTCTTGGTCAAACTCGTTCAAACCGGTGATCCGAGCTGGGGTGAGGCAATCCGCAAGATGTTTGAGGCATTCACCCGCGACTTGGAGAGGACAGTGGAGGACCGTGGATGGTTCTGGCGTTTTGAACAACCCGCTGCATTGATCCCTCTATACCGCCACTTTCTGCTCAAGGAAGGCATCATTGAACCCGATACCCCATGGTTTCGAACCATGTGGCTTTACTACTGCCGCCACCTCCATGTCTGGGACTCCGAACCCATTGAGTGGCGCGGTGGATGCCACCGATCCATGCCCGAGGGCGTGTCGAAGTATTTGGCTGCCCAATGGTATCCGGACATCCCAGAGGCCTCTCACTGGAAGGAATACGGGCAGTGGGTGTTTGAGGATTTCTGGCATACCAAGGACGCTCCTCAAAATGATACTGGTTACATGATGGGGCCCATCATCATCCTTGCTTGTGTTGGCGATCAATGGACTGGGGACGATCGCGTATTTACCGATCCTGGGATGAAGCGCCTCTGGGATCGCCTGCTAGTCGAGATCACTCCCGATGGAGCAGTCAATCCGTATGGGCCCAATGGTGGCTGGAATAGCACCGCCGACTATCGTATCGCCTTGATGGAGCGGCTGGCAGCTAAAACTGGACGCAGCGACTATCGATTTGCAGCCCAGAAGATGCTCAACTACCTCATCTATCAGTCCCCTACTGACGATCCCATGGCGGTTCATCCGGGCTACGGCCATACCTGGCACCTCGCTTTGGCTTGGTTGTTTGCCGATGAAAGCCTGCCCATTACGACTCCTGATTCAGGCTCGACCTGGACAAAGCGTATGGAAGCCGTACGTGTCCCCCACACAGACAAAGCACTCACTGAAAAGCTGATCGGACATGCCGACCCGAGGGAGAATCATGGTCACATCTGCTGCAGTTGGCACATGAGTGGCAAGGAATGGCCGGATAAACTCATCCTCCGCAGCGGATGGAATCCGGGCGACTTCTTTGCCCTCGTGGAATTGCATCCCACCAGCTTTCCGGCCAATCCTGGCGGAATCATGGGTATGAATCGCTGGGGAAGTCCCTTCACCCAAATCGTCACAAGTAAGGGAGCCTCAGTAGAAAATCGGCTCCAAATCGAAGATCTGAGCGGATCGGTTCCCAAGCGCTATCACCCGGATCCACTTCGAATCAATGAATTCTGGCAGGCTGGGAAAATGCCGAACATTCAATCCCGCGTCACCGATTTTGAGGATCACGAGCTCTGGACCTATGCCCGCGTTGAGGTCGACAACATGGATGGGTTGCCGGTTTCCTACGCCCGGTCCTTTCTCTTCATCAAAAATCGATTCCTGGTATCCAGAGAAACGGTGACGTTTGAGGCTTCATTCAAAGCTAGGATTGGGCCTTTGTGGAACACGCAAAATATCGGCCCTCAAATTGGATCAAGCTGGGCCAATACTTTCATGAGTTACCCTGTCGCCGATAATGGCCGGCGAAGTGCTCCAACACCTGCGGTCGATTTATTGGTGTGGTTTGCGCCACATCATGAGCGCCACCTGCAGAGCATCAATCGGCTTGAAACCGATCCTCGGGCTCAGGCATGTCCCAATCAATTAAGGTATACTTGGGAAGGTACCTCGACTGTGGGGCAGAGCATGGTGTTCACATCCCTTTACTACCCACATCTGCCTTATCGTCCCGACAAGGTTTCCAACAACCCATCTCAAGGCCAGGCCACCGCTGCGTGGAGAAACCAACGCGAAGCTACAGCGCATGCCTCCGGTATTGAGGTCATCGAGGATAGCATTGACCAGACCCTGCTCTCGCTCGAATTGGAAGAGGGTAATCGAGAGTGGGTATGGTTCAACCCAACGAACAAGTCCATGGAGTTAAACGGTAACAAAATACAAAGCCGTTTTGGTTACCTCAAGGCCTCCAAGCCTTGAGGGCATCTCGGGCTCCCATCCAGGTTAAAGGTCATGATCTCTCCCTTCATACTACTTACCATCGTGGTGGGCTACTTTGGTTTGCTTTTCTGGATTTCGCGCATCACTGGACGCCAGGCTGACAATCAGACCTTTTTCACAGGGAACAGGAATTCCAGATGGTACCTGGTTGCCTTTGGTATGATCGGGACTTCTCTATCGGGAGTGACTTTCATTTCAGTGCCAGGCTGGGTCGCAACCAGCCAGTTTTCATACCTACAGATGGTGCTGGGCTACCTGCTGGGCTATGCGGTAATTGCCTTCGTGTTGATGCCACTCTACTACCGCATGAACCTGACCTCCATATACACCTACCTGGAGATGCGTTTCGGCCCTATGGCCTACCGCACAGGAGCCGCCTTTTTCCTGCTATCCAGAACCATTGGAGCTTCCTTCAGGATGTATCTTGTGGCGATCGTTTCGGAGTTCATCCTCGAGAAGTTCGGGTTAAAACTCCCCTTTGCCGTCCCAGTAGCGATATCCATTACCGCCATCTACCTCTATACCCATCGGGG
>JALRAZ010000455.1 GCA_023257935.1 Verrucomicrobiota bacterium | reverse complement strand
TAAAACTCCCCTTTGCCGTCCCAGTAGCGATATCCATTACCGCCATCTACCTCTATACCCATCGGGGTGGGATCCAGACAGTCGTGTGGACGGACACCTTGCAGACCTTCTTCATGCTCAGCTCGGTGGGGCTGACCGTTTTCTGGATCACACAAGAACTGGACCTGAGTGCTTCAGGCATGATGCACTCAATTACCGAGAGCACCTATAGCCAGGTCTTCTTCTGGGAATCAGGTCCGAAAAACTTTTTCCTTCAGTTTTTCAGCGGCGCGTTCATTGCCATCGTCATGACCGGATTGGATCAGGACATGATGCAAAAGAACCTGACTTGCAGGACCTTGAAAGAGGCTCAGCTCAATATGGTCAGTTTTAGTACGGTGCTGATTCTAGTCAACCTGGGTTTTCTGGCACTCGGTGCCCTGCTCTATCTTTACGGCCATCAACAGGGCATTCTGCAAGAGAGCACTGCCTCGGGAGCCTTTCAGCTCCTCATCCAAGACAAAGGCACTGGGGAAATGCTGGCTCGAGGCACCGATTACCTCTTCCCGATCCTTGCGGTGGATTATATGCCCGGATGGGTTGGCATCCTATTTATCCTTGGCCTGGTGGCGGCAGCCTACTCATCGGCTGACTCAGCTCTGGCTGCCCTGACCACCAGTTTCTGTGTGGACTTTCTCAAATTGGATCAGATCAAGGAACCCAGCGAATCCATGCAACAGGTCGCTCCAAGGCAAGAACGCACACGCCAGAGAGTCCAAGCTGGTTTTTGTGTGATCCTATTTCTGACCATCCTTGTTTTCCATGGGCTGCAAGACCAAGCCATCATCGCGCAAATATTCAAAGCCGCTGGGTTCACCTACGGGCCCTTACTTGGACTGTATGCCTTTGGTTTACTGATGAAGCGACGAGCAGCGGATAGGTGGATCCCTTTGGTATGCGTTGGGGCTGCATCGCTGAGTTTTTTACTCAATTGGAAAGCCCCGCAATGGCTGGGAACAACCATTGGGTTTGAGATCCTTCTCTACAACGGAGGCATGACCTTCCTTGGCCTCTGGCTCATTTCCAGTAAAGCACCGGCGATGACCAGGCAGATCAAGGCTGCTTCCTGATTTCCTGAAGAACTTGTTCCAGCTCTTTCATTTTTTCCGGATAGCGCGAGGCCAGATTCATGGATTCAGATGGATCATTTGAAAGGTCAAACAGGGCGTAAGGGCGGGAAAAATCCTTACCCCTTGGCAGTTCTCGCCCTCCGCTACCATTGCCAAGCACCAATTTCCAAGGGCCGCTGCGAATGGCAAACATGCCAGCAGCCGAGTGGTGGACCACAGGTGGGCGAACATGGTCTGCATTGGCCTGGTTGAGTAATGCTGCAAAGGTATGACTATCCTGCCCCTCACCCTCGGGAATGGGACGCTCGATCAAAGCCGCGATGGTGGCAAATACATCAGTCAGGCAGATGGTTTGCCCACAGATCGAACCGGCTTGAATCAGCGGTGGATAGCGGACTAGGAAAGGCACTCGGTGACCTCCTTCCCAGATATCAGCTTTGGTTCCACGCCAAGGACCATTTGAAAGGTGGTGAGCTGGTCGGTAGCCCTGCACTGAACTGTCCTCAACATGGTCGGTATTCTCAGCCCGTTTCATGAATGAACCATTATCGCTGGTAAAAATAACCATGGTTTCCTGAAACTTTCCCGTGGTCTTGAGTGTCGTGAGCAGAAGACCCACTGCGGCGTCAGTCTGAACCACAAAATCGCCATAGGGTCCAAGGGAGGTTGACCCGACGTATCTAGGGTGAGGCAGAACGGGTTTGTGCGGCGAGCTTAGAGCCACATAAAGGAAAAAAGGATCCGCTGATCCTTGCTGACGCTCCAGAAAACTAATGGCTTCATCCATCATCCGATCCAGGGCTAAGTTCATCACAAAATCCTGACCAATAGGCCCTTCTCTGAGGTAAGCCGGGAAAGGCGATTGGGGCTGCAGGCGATCAGGGGGAGCAGTGATCTGCTGGTTTTTCAGGTAAACATAGGGAGGGAAATCCAATGAGGCTGGGATGATAAAACTCTCTTCAAACCCGAAATCATTGGGGCCTCGAGTCACAGGCTGGTGAAAGTCAATCTCTCCCTCTGGCCAAGGGGACCGCCCCGCGGGTAACTTGGCATAATGCAAGCCCAGGTGCCACTTCCCAACCATGGCCGTTTGATAACCATGCCCCTTGAGAAAGCGTGGGAGGGTTAGCCTTCTTGCATCCATCAAGGGAGGGCTGTATCCATTGAGCACCCCACGCTTAAGCGAAGTTCTCCAGGCATAGCGACCGGTCAGCAATCCGTAGCGAGTGGGGGTGCAAACCGAGGAGGGCGTATGAGCATCGGTAAAGCGCATACCCTGGTGGGCCAATTGATCAATGTGAGGGGTGGGGATCTGACTTGCCGGCTGATAAGCCCGGACATCTCCATAACCCAAGTCGTCAGCCAGGATAAGCAGGACATTGGGCATGTGAGCATGACAGGCCAAAGTCGAAATCAACCACAGGCCCAGCCAGCTCATCGTTAAAACAGGATGCGTTTTCATTCACCAGAAAAACGAATACCACCCATCCCAGGCAGAGGACGGGACCTTGTGATCTCCTTATCAATCAGGAAATAATGTCGTGGCACACTTTTCCATGGACATCAGTCAGACGGAAATCACGACCTGAGTATCGATAAGTAAGCGCTTCGTGATCAAGCCCCATCAAGTGGAGGATGGTAGCATGCAAATCATGGACATGCATGGGCTTATCCACTGCATTCATCCCCAGTTCATCGGACTGCCCATAAGCCAGACCTCCTTGAATCCCACCACCAGCCAGTAGCATCGAAAAAGCGGTATGATGATGGTCACGGCCCGCTGGTGATTTATTGTCGTCGCGGGTTTCCGAATAAGGCGTACGTCCAAATTCTCCTCCCCAGACGACCAGTGTATCCTCTAGAAGCCCACGTTGCTTGAGATCGGTGATTAGCGCAGCCGTGGCCTGATCACTGTCTCGACAGAGTTTGGTGTGCCCATCGTTGTGATTGGTGTGGGTATCCCAAGGTTGATTACTCTTGCCGGTGTAATAAACAGTCACACACCTGACGCCAGATTCAACCAATCGCCGGGCCATAAGGCAGGACTGCGCAAATGGGGTATCACCATAAAGGTCTCTGACAGACTGGGGCTCCCGTTCAAGATCGAGGGTGTTGGTGGCCTGCATCTGCATGCGATAAGCCGTCTCCATTGATTGAATTTGGGCCTCGAGATCATCTTGCTCCTGCCTCTTTGACTGATGATGCCGGTTCAAGGCCTGCACGAGATCGAGTTGCTCTCGTTGCTCTCTAAGATCCTGATAAGGATGGTGGATATGGCGGATCAATTGATCCACCCTCAAGTCAGCAGTTTGAATACTGGTTGCCTGATAACGAGCAGGCAGGAAGCTATTGGACCAGAGCGCCGGACCCACAACGATGTTGGGACTTGGACGCAAGACCACATAGCCTGGAAGGTTTTGATTCTCTGTCCCCAAACCATAAAGCAACCAGGATCCAAATGAAGGTCTGATGGGTTGAATGTTGCCCGTGTGCATCTGCAAGAGTGCCGGCTCATGGTTGGGCACGTCAGTATGCATGGATCGAATAACGCAGCATTCATCAATCACGCTTGCTAGACCGGGAAGGGACTCACTGACGTGGATGCCACTGCGTCCATGCTGACTGAACTTAAAAGGTGAGGGCATGAAACCAGAAGTCTTGGGCTTCTTGTAAAGCTGCCCTGTCGGCTCGCTACCCTCGAAACGAGCGAGTGCAGGCTTGGGGTCAAAGGTATCGACATGGGAAGGTCCTCCGTTCATGAACAGGAAGATCATCCGCTTCGCGCGCGCGGGTCGCATCGGAGATGAAGGTGTCCCTAGACCTTCGACTCCAGAGAGAGCGCTTGCCTGCCCCATCCCGGCCAGACCTAGCATACCAAAACCGGCAGCAGTTTGCTCCAGCATCCTTCTTCGGCAGATAGGTTCAGGAGCTTGGGCATTTCCTTGAAGAGGCAAGGTTCTCATAGTTAATCAATGTAAAGCATTTCGTTCGACATCATCAGGGCATGCGCCAAGTTTACCCATCGCTTTGAATGCGGGTTAGCCTGAAAATAATCCAAAGCCATCTCAAGCTCTGTATCATCAGGATGACGAGCAAGGACACGACGAAAGAGCAGATCAACTCCATGAGCGACGTCTTCCTGGTCGCTCAAATCTGCTGCGAGATGGGTAGCTTGCTCAACAGCGAAATCGCTATTCATGGCCTGCAGCTTCTGCAGCGGGGTGGTGGTTTCGGATCGGTCCGCAGCATGGACATTAGCATCTGGGTAATCCATTGAAACCAGCAAAGGGTTGAGCTGAAGTCGACTGATCCTGCCAAAGACTGTTCGTCGATGGTTGGCTTGATCATCCAGTTCCAGTGAAGCCCCACCACGGTGCTGCAAGTTGCCCGAAACCTGGAGGATCGTGTCGCGCCACATTTCGACGGTCATGCGTCGCATGTTCATACGAGCCAGCCATTGATTACCAGGGTCGTTGGCCACCTGCACTGGGTCACCCACTGAAGCCTGGCGATAGGTTGCCGATAAGACCATTTCGCGAACCATGGGCTTGGTCAGGCCTCCACTTGCAGTGAATCGAAAGGCTAGGTCATCCAGTAACTCTGGATGCGAAGGCTTGGCCCCCAACTTACCGAAATTGCTGGTGGTTTTGACCAGTCCTTCTCCAAAAAAGAGAGACCAGAGGCGGTTCATGTAGACCCTTGCCGTGAGGGGGTTGTCAGGGGATGCAATGGCCTCAGCCAACTCTCGCCGGCCACTTTCGAGGGTATCAAATGCGATGGGGTGGCCTTCATTGAGCCAGGAAAGGAATCCGCGAGGCACCTTCTCCCCTTTCTGGTCCACGTTGCCACGAAGAAAAATGGGGAGATCTTCAGGGTTCTTATCCTGAACCACATGCGCCGTGTGTCGGTGGGCATCCCGATCCTCCTTGGTAAGCTGATCCTCAGGTTTGTCGTAGGCGACGTTGACGAGTTCGGTGCTGGCAAAAATCCCCGCTACAGCGTGATAATCCTCGACCGAGATGGGATCAAACTTGTGGTCGTGACAGCGGGCACAGGCCACGGTAAGACCCTGGAAGGTGCGCATGACCGTATCCACCTGATCCGCCCACTCCTCGGCTTTAACATCCAGCCTACCACGATTGTAAAATTTGTGACCCAGCCCAAGAAAACCAGTGGCAACCAAGTCCTCTCGATGAGTGGCATCGTAAAGATCTCCCGCTAACTGCAAGCGGATGAAGTCCTTGTAAGGCATGTCCTGATTGAAGGCGTCGATCACCCATTGGCGATAACGGTAAGCATTAGGGTAAAAGTGTTTGATATCATTGCCCACCTGATGCGCCTGGTCCTCGGCATAGCGAGAAAGATGCAGCCATAAACTAGCCATGCGTTCACCAAAACGGGGGGAATCAAGCAGACGATCCACCAGTCGTCGGTAAGCATCGGGATGGCGATCTCCAAGAAAAGTTTCAAGCTCCTGATAAGTCGGAGGCAGGCCAGTCAAATCGTAGAAAACACGTCGGGCCAAGGTACGAGAGTCGGCTTCCTCGGCTGGAGTCATTGCCTTTTGCTCAAGGGTAGCGAGCACATGGTAATCAAGCGGCTGCTTCACCCAATCAAGCTGCCGCACAGAGGGCCTCGGGACCGATTGGATTGGCTTTACCGACCAGAAATCCAAGGAGTGTTCGGCTTGGGTTGCTGCCTCGGTATTGGCTAACGCGGACTGTGCTGACTGCGCCGAGGCAAACCTTGCAGCCGTCAGCACAAAGACCAAAACATAACTCAGTGTTTTGGAGCCTCCATGCACGCCAGCCAAGCAAGGGACACCAAGGTAACCTAACATGGGACTCAGGTACCATGCATGATTGCGCCCGCGCTGAAAAGGGCATTGAGGGGACATCTACCTACAGACTACAGCCTTGGGTAGCCATGACAAGCGCTGAAATCTTTCCCACCCAAACCCATTGGATTTGAGTGGGACATGCTCTAGGGTCCTCCTTGGTGACCGGCACACTCCTCAACGCAACGGGTATCATCCTGGGTTCGTTAGCGGCCCTGGTTCGACGTAAAGATCTTGGTCCGGGATTTGAACATCGTGCCAGACTCCTTATCTCGGTGGCTGCCATGGCGATCGGTGTGACTTACCTGTGGGAGGCCACTCATGGGGGTATGCTAGCCCATCTCAAGCAGATCACCTTACTGCTCACGGCCATCCTGGCAGGCAACGCGTTGGGAAGACTGATCGGCATTCAAAACGGATTCAATCACATCGCTCACTTCGCGAAGCGTGCTTTTGCAACTCCTCAAGGAGAAAGTGGTTTTAAAGTAGCCTCGGCCCTTTTCTGCCTGACTCCCTTATCCATCCTGGGAGCCGTCATGGAGGGAGCCACAGGACAATCAGAAATCTTGCTTCTCAAGACCGTCATGGATTCGCTTGCTGCCTTTTCCTTTACCCGCATTTTTGGACCAGGTGTCTGCCTGGCAGCCCTTCCCGTTCTGGCCTGGCAGGGCAACCTCACCCTGCTGACACTCTGGTTGGGCAAAGGTATCTTTTCCCCAAACATACAAGAGGGGATGATGGCTCTCTCAGGTATGATGGTGTTTGTTTCCATCCTCCTGATCCTAGGCGTCGGGAAACCACGCCTGGGAGATTACCTCCCTGCTCTAGGTATCATCGGCGTGTTGGCTCACTGGTTTTGGTGAGCCGGGAGGGCCTGGCATTCAACGGCAAGACTCTCCAGAGCTTGGTCCAAATAATCAGCCAGGTGCATGACCTCAATCTCCTTGAACCCCTGCTTTAGCAGTCCAGCACGAATTTGAAGGATGCACCCTGGGTTGGTAGTGACCACCAGACTCGCTTTGGTTCCTTGAATATGCCTCACTTTGCGCTGCTGCAGGGAAAGGGCCAATTCGGGTTCGGTGAGATTATAGCTGCCAGCACTACCGCAGCAGATGTCGGCTTCGGGAAGGGGTACATATTGATCACCAGCCACGGCCCTGACCCACCGCCTGGGCCATTCGGTTATTTTTTGAGCATGCGCTAAATGGCAGGCATCATGGAAGGTAGTCGGCCCATCGAGTGGAGCAGGTGGTGTCCAGCCGTCGCGACGATGTGCCTCCAACCGTTCAAGCCAGTCGCAGCCAGCCTCCATGATCCATTCGGAATAATCCCTCACCTTGCCTGCAAATGCTCGAGCTTGCTGCTGCAGACCAGGTTCTTCGGCCAACAAATGTTCGTATTCCTTGAGCGTGGATCCACAGCCAGCCGCATTGACAACAATATGGTCACAATCCTGATCCTCAAAAACCTGCAAATTGTGACGGGCTAAGTTGCGAGCCTTGGCTAACTGGCCTCCATGGGCATGCAGAGCACCACAGCAACGTTGATCAGGGGGAATAACCACGTCGAAACCAAGCCGATGGATCATTCGAATGGTCGCCAGGTGCGTCTTGCCATATAGAACAGGCATGACACAACCACTGATCAGCCCCACCTTCCCTCGAGAGGGCTGAACCGGGCAGGGAGCCAACGCAGGAAGGGACGCATGACTCGGCGTATCCGGTAAAAGTTCAAGCGCATCGCGAAAACGAGCAGGCAAATACGACTCAAGCCCCATCCGCTTAATCAGCATGGCGGGCCAAGTGGCCAGTCGAAATCGCCAAGGCACGGGAAAAAGGGTGTCAATCACCCATCTTCTTAGGAATCGCTGGTAAAGAGAGCGAGTGGCATGATGTTCCACGTGATCCCTCGTCGATTCCAACAGCTGGCCGTAGGCCACACCACTTGGACAGGCAGTTTCGCAAGCTCGACAACCTAAGCAGCGATCAAGATGAGTCACAGGACTGCTACCACCATTGAGGGAAAGTCGACCATTCTGGATCGAACGCATGAGGTAAATGCGCCCTCGTGGAGAGTCATTTTCATTACCTGTCTCAAGGTAGGTCGGGCAGGAACCCAAACAGAGGCCACAATGCACGCAAGCCAAGGCCTTGTCCTCATCCAGAAATGGGTCTTGAGGATTCATGTTTCCAGCGATTCCTCCCCAAATTTTGAAAACACACCATTGGGATCAAATAGGGACCGCAAGCGATCCTCAAGGCGACCTTGCCTCCTTTTAGGCAATCCGGCAGTGCCACTGCCATGATAGCAGATCCCCTGCCCCAATCTGGCAACAAAGGGATCGTCGCTCGGGTGCCTCGCCGTGATCAGATGATGAAGGCGAGTCGGCAAAACTGACTCCATCCGAGTTGATTCCCAAGATCTTCGGTTCCAAAAATGACGTTCGTGCTCAAGAACTGGCAGAGCGCAAGTGCCGCGCTGCCATGCCGATGAAATCTGCCACCTCCCCCCAAGATCCCCAAGGGCTTTGGCCCGCTTTTCAACGACAGAGGGGTGCCCAGAGAAACCGATCCAGAGATCCAATCCGGAGGTGCCATCGGTGCGAGCCGTAGCATCCCAGAGACAGGCATGATGATGGTCTCCTCTCTGGCGCATGGCTTCGACCAGCTCTTTCAGTTCCTCGTGATGCTCCAGATGCCTGATGTAGGTCTGTTCCAGCAAAGGAAGCGGGAGCAACTTGAATGAAACAGCGGTTACAATCCCCAGCCTGCCCCCTGCTCCGATGAAAACTTTGGCTAGATCGAAACCAGCCACATTCTTGACCACCTGGCCACCAGTATGGATGCATTCACCGCTGGCACGTATCACCTCCATGCCAATGACATAATCCCTGAGAACACCCCAGCGGTGTCGTCTGGGGCCTGATGGATTGGCATCAATCAAACGCCCGATGGTCCATGGCTCAGTAGGAGGCGGATCCAAGGGAAGCCACTGACCGTGTCTGGCGAGTTCAGCAGCCAGATCGCTCAGAGGCATGCCAGCCTCCACGGTAATCGTCAGGTCTTCAGGATGATAGGCCCGGATCTCCGTCATGGCTGAGAGATCCACAGAGGTGATCGGCTTACCCTGACGCCCGGCCTCGAGCACCGCCTCCTGCAGTGTGGCTTTGTTTTGTGGTTGGAGGTTCATCACACCGGCTATCTCATCAGTTTGAGGATCAAAAAGCCTCCAACAAGCAAGATCATGAACCCCCAAGCACACCAATTAAAGTAACGTTCAATGAACGCCTTGATGGAAGGCCCCCACCAATACAGCAGTGTTGCCACGACAAAAAACCTGAGCGATCGACCCAGAATCGAAGCCAATAGGAAACTCACAAAAGAGAAATTAAAAGCCCCTGAAGCGATGGTAAAAACCTTGTAGGGAATAGGGGTCACTGCGGCTGTGAGATTCCCCCAGAACCCCCAGGTGTCATACCAGTGCTTGATTTGCTCCATGACTGCCTCGCCATGGTAGGCCTTGACGATGGTCTCTCCTATCCATTCATAGCCAAAGTATCCAATGGCGTAACCAAGGCAGCCTCCCAGCACCGAGCCAACCGTACAAATGGTTGCAAAGCGATAAGATCGACTCACTGCGCCGACACACAGAGCTATGAGGAGCACATCAGGGGGAATCGGAAAAAACGAGGACTCAGCCACGGCGATGCCGAAAAGAGCCCAAACGCCGTGAGGGCGTTCGGCCCATTGAAGGGTCCAGTCATAGAGGGCTCGCAACCAAGTGGAGGGATGTTTCATGCACTTAAATCCGGATCTGACTGATAGGCTTGCCAAGCGGCACGAGCAAGAACCCGAAAGAGAGAAGAGTCCAACCTGTCACGTCCCTTCCACATCACCACAGAGAAAGGTTTCGATACCTAAAGCCGCCATGGCAGCAGCCTTAACTCGACAAGCATGCATGGCTTGTTTTTTTCCGGGCGCATACACCACCTGAATGTGGTTTGACTTGTGCCGAGCCATCATCTGATCACGGGTTATTCCTTGGAAGATCGCGTGCATGATCGGCCATTGGGGGGTCGTTTCCTCCCAACGCCTCTGTGTCTCCTTTTCTGGGAGCTTGACCACCTCAGCAACCCCCAAATCACAGTGCAGTTTTTGATCCATAATAAAGATGCGACTCCAGACGATCCATCCCGGCTTGGAGACCCCCTTGAGGGTTCCTCCGCCCAGTCTAAAATACATGGAAGGCTGACGCTGGCTGGAAGCTCCTCTGTATCCCCCAATGAAATGAGCTGGGGGGGCAGCACCACTGATCAGCAATACCCAGATGTATCCCTGAACATCCTTACCTCGGTAAGCAGCACCCCAACGCAGATCATGCAAGGTGGTCTCAGGTGACCACCCCAGATCCAGCCAAAGGCGATGCGTCAACAAGGCATCCAAACCGGCACACTCGTCCACTTCATTGAAATGAGGCAACGCGGCTCCTTCATAAAGAATGCGTCCAGTTTCTTTGCATCGAACCGGCGGACGGTCGGAGTTATTCAGCAAGCCTTCAACCAGGTCGCTAGCAGGCAACAAATCCTTGAGCCCTTGCTGGTACTGAATCCCTATGGTGGCGCATCCAAAAGCATCGGCCAACCGCACAGCGGCCACATACATTTTGCATTGAAGCAGCACTTGGGAAAGGGTGAGTTCCTCTGCTTCATGACTGCCTAACTGAAACTGAACCCCTTTTTTGACCAGCCACTCATAAACCGCCTCTGCCTCGGCATCCTCCACCTCACGGGTCGCAGCATAAAGGGCAGACTGGCTGAGGCGTTCCTTGAATAGGCCTGTCGGGTTCAGCAACTCATCAGGAATGATGGCATTGTGCATGCCCATGCAACCTTCATCAAAAACCCCCATGATGGCCTTTTCACGCTGAAGCTTGCTAGCAACCCTCTGGCCAATCTGATTTTCTTCTGGGGTCACACGGCAGAAGGCCAATGGGCGCACATGACTTTGATCGAGACTGACACAGCCCTCGCGAAGCCACTGCCGAAGGCCTTCAATGAAAAACCGATCTGTAAAGTCCTCACTCCAAAGCGTGCTGTAGGCAACGCCCATCTTCGTGAGGGACCCGTTAAGGTTGAGCATCCCAACCAGACCTGGCCATGTCCCACTCCAATTGGCCACTGTGAGGATGGGACCGCGATGGGTCAAAAGGCCAGGAAGGAGATGCTGGCTGTATTGCCAGACTGATTCGGCAACCAGAAGGGGTGCATCTGGATCAATCTGACGAAAAACTTCCAACCCCATTTTCTGGGAATCAATGAAACCGTGTCGCTTGATCGGATCATAGCTGTGAGCTCGATGAACCCTCCATCCTTCCCGTCGTAAGGCTGCAGTTAAAGCACGTTCCATGAGCTTTTGCTCCTTCCAGCATTTTCGATTGGCCGAAAGTCGCAGGTCACCGTTGGCAACCAAAATCACAGTATGCGGCGTGGTGGCAGAGCCTGTTGAAACAGTGGACATAACGGGGCTCATGTTAGTCAAACGATCCGGGCTGACCAGATTTAATGAGGGCCCATCCTTTTACCGTGGCCGCCACCATATCAACCACCCCATCAGGACGGGTAAGCCAACAACAAGCTCTCGCAGTCGTTTACCCATGGATAACGATAAGCTGGCAATCGGTGGTATTCCCAAAGCGCTTCCTAGCAAGGTCAGGGTAAGCTCCTGAACCCCCAAACCTGCAGGGACCATAAAAGCGGCCATCCTGACAGTCTGCCCCAAACTTTCCAGAACGATTGCCTCGAGGTAACCAACGGGGTGCCCAAGCCAGCCCATGATTAGGTAGACTTCCCCCGCCATGCCAAAGCGAAAGCCCATCCTCCACAGGGAAGCCAAAATCATGCGGCGAGGCTGATGATACATGCCCTGTATGCGTTGATCCATGGCTGCAGCAAGTTGCCTTTGACTGGTTTCATCCTGTCCCTTGAACACCTTGTCCATCAGACTTTTACCAAGCCTCATCAACCCACGCCGCTGGAGTCTCCAGAATCCGGTTGCAAGCAAGGCGAGAAAAACAATGCCAGCCAGAGACCACTCCAAGGCGGCCTGGTCGAAGTAAAATGCCAAGAGCAGAACAACCCCAATCAAAGCGAATAGGCACTGAGTGATGAGTTGAAACGTCTTGTCCAACACCACAGCAGCCCATGGCTCGATATCCTCTGACGGCGTGCTAAGGAGACGAGCCTTGGCCAACTCACCACCCACCTGCGCAACCGGCAACAACCAGTTGCAAGCCAACCCAACCCAGGAGGCCATCACGACTTTGATGACAGAGTAAGACTGGGGGTAGGCAAAAAAGGCTCGCCAAGCCATCCCTGCACAAGTGATGGGAATAAAAAAATAAAGCCACAACCAGCCAAGATTCCAGCCGAGCCGGTTAATCATGGGCAAAAGTTCACGAACCCCAGCCCGATAAACCATGCCAGCTGCCACCCCAAAGCCAGCAAGCATCAACAACCACTTGATCTTATTCACGATTGCAGGGCATCTTGGTTGTGATGCGAAAGCCCATGAGTAGCAACAATTCGAACCGAGGGGCGAACAAACAAGTGAATCCAGCCTAGGAAGTGTATTTTTTTAAGTTCAGTTATTGACACTTTAGGCGTTATTTGATTTCTTTTCGGTTCCTATTTTGGGAATAACTTTCAATTATGTACGCGGTTTTAGAGACAGGTGGCAAGCAGTATCGGGTGAAATCCGGTGATAAGCTGGAGATCGAACGCTTAAACGTTGAGGCTGGACAAGCCGTCACGTTCGATAAAGTCCTGCTGGTCAGCGTGGATGGTCAACTCAAGGTCGGAGCGCCCACGGTGGAGTCGGCCTCGGTTGTCGCCGACGTGCTCTTACACAAAAAGGGCCCCAAGGTCGTCTCCTACAAGATGCGTCGACGCAAGGGCTACCGCAAGACGATCGGCCACCGTCAGCAGCTGACGCTGGTTCAGGTCAAGGAAATCAAGGCATAGTCATCATAAGGCACTCATCATGGCACATAAAAAAGGACAGGGTAGCTCACGAAACGGACGCGACAGCAATAGCAAACGACTTGGTGTCAAAAAATTTGGCGGTGAAGTCGTCAAGGCTGGTAATATCCTCATTCGCCAGCGAGGAAGTCGTTTTGTCCCAGGTCTGAATGTGGGACAGGGGCGTGACTGGACACTGTTTGCCCTGGCAGATGGCAAGGTGCTTTTTGATAAAGGCAGCCGTCGGGTCAATGTGCAGCCGGCTGGTTGAACAATCCACCGTCAGGTTCACACCTCTGATTCCCGGGTTAGACCCTAGTCGGAATCAAATCAATCAATTCAAAGCAAGGTGGGGTTCAAGGCCTCGCCTTTTTTGTTGTCAGCCTCAGCTTCTTCCCGAACCTCATGTTTGTTGACTCAGTAAAAATCAGTGTGCGTGCCGGACACGGTGGCAATGGTTGTGTCGCGCTCCTACGTGAGGCATTTCGTCCCAAAGGAGGTCCCTGTGGAGGAGATGGAGGCAAGGGGGGTGATGTGGTTCTGGAAGCCTGTCATGATATCAACAACCTAATCGCCCAATACTACAACCCCAAGATTCATGCCAAAAACGGCATGCCTGGCCAGGGCAAGGGAAAGACTGGTAAAAGTGGCCCTACAGTGGTGGTTAAAGTGCCTTGCGGCACGACGATTTGGCGGATAGTCAACCCACAGGATGCCATGATCGAGGCTGCTTACCAAAGTCAGGCTAGTGACTCTCTCGCGGATGATGATGAGTCAATCATCCAAAACGAGGACTCTGATACCACTCCTGGTCTGATCCGCCACCGAGGGGATGAACGAGCGCTGGAGATCGATTTGGACGATTTGGCTGAACAAGAAGCAGCAGCCAAAGCGAGCACACATCGAGAGTTGGTGGCTGATCTGATTGAAGATGGCCAGCAGTTCCTCCTATGCCGTGGCGGAAGGGGTGGCTTAGGTAATCAGCATTTTGCCAATTCCAAACATCAAACCCCTCGCTTTGCTCAACCAGGGCAACCCGGAGAAGAAGGGAAGTTCCAACTGGAGTTGCGCATCCTAGCCGAGGTCGGACTGGTCGGTTACCCCAATGCGGGTAAATCCACCGTTTTGAGTGCTATTTCGAAGGCAAGACCCAAGGTAGCTCCTTACCCATTCACTACCCTTCATCCACAGATTGGTGTCATGGAATTCAGTGACTATCACCGCATGACTGTGTGCGATATCCCTGGATTGATTGATGGGGCACATCAAAATGTGGGGCTTGGGCATGCTTTCCTGCGCCACATCCAACGATGCAAGGCATTGGTGCTGATGATTGACATGGCAGGGGTTGACGCACGCAAACCCTGGGACGATTTCAAGCAGCTTAGACGAGAACTCGAGCTCTACGATCCAGAAATGTTGACCAAGCCTTTTGTGGTAGCCGCCAACAAAATGGACATGGATGAATCGGTCTCTAACCTACGTTCCTTCAAGCGTAGAATCAGAGGCGTCCAAGTCATCGAACTGGCAGCGGCTTTCGATGAGGGTGTTCCGGCGCTCAAAGAGGCCATGCGATCCCTAGCCTCTGCGACAGACTCAAATTAGGCTTTCAGATCGGCCAATTTGACTCTAGCTAAAACGAAGATCACGTTGCTAGAGAGTGGTCAAAATTAATGGTTTTAAGAGCCGATTCCCGTGCCCTGCCCTTCAAGGCGAAGACATTTGGGAGGTTCAAGGATGGTCTGTAACACAAAAGCACGCTTCAGCTCTTTTGGATTGCTTAATGAACGACGTAGCGAAGCCAAGCTACCCCTCAAAGCATCCCCCTCAGCTCGGCGGGCGGAGCTTTTACCTCGAGTCAATCTCCTGGCCTCTTCCAGTCGACGAGCCGCTTGCTGCTTTTTAGCTTGAATCGCATCCATCTCATCACCCGACAAGATTGACTGGGTGCTGGACGCAAGCTGGGATTTTTTGCCGACAAATTGATTTTGAGCAGTCTGGGTCGAGGTTCTCTCCTTGCTAGAACGGGGTAAGGGAGGAGGCTCTGCCGTCGGTTGGCTAAGATTCCTCATCGGATCCAGCAGCTCCGGATCTTGTATTTCACGACTCATCCTCCTCAACTCCTGCTGAAGCTGATCCAAAAGGGACGGCCTTGAGCCAGGAGCCTTGGCGGGCTTTCCGGGCATCCCAGCAGAAGACTGAGAACCACCAGGCTGGGGAGAACGATGCGATCGATCTGCCTGAGACTGGGCCTTGCGCCGCTTGCCCATCCAATCAGCAACCACTGAGAGGATGGCAATAATCAGGAACAGTAAAGATCCCAAGTCCATTTTATGCGGCGTTCAGAACGAATTGAATGTTCCAGTCAAAATCGGGATGAGGACATCAGCCAACAGGTTGCTGATCACCGTCGTCCGCATCGCTTCCAATCGCATCCCTCATGGAGGTATCAGCCTGAAGATTTTTGAGCCTGTAGTAATCCATGACACCCAGATTACCTGATCGGAATGCTTCAGAGATGGCAAGCGGAACCTGAGCTTCAGCTTCGACAACCCGGGCGCGCATTTCAGCCACCCTGGCAACCATTTCCTGTTCTGTAGCTACAGCGGCCGCACGACGCACCTCGGCTTCAGCCTGAGCAATCAACTTATTGGCATCAGCCTGTTCAGCCTGAAGTTTGGCGCCTACATTTTCGCCGACATCCACATCGGCGATATCGATGGAAAGGATTTCGAAAGCCGTATTGCTGTCCAGAGATTTACCCAAAACGGTCTTGGAGATGCGGTCTGGATTCTCGAGCACATCCTTGTAAGTATCGCAGGACCCCACGGTCGAAACGATCCCCTCTCCGACGCGAGCAATGATCGTATCCTCCGTAGCGCCCCCTACAAAGCGATCAAGACTGGTGCGAACCGTCACCCTGGCTCGAACCTTGATCACGATCCCATCCTTGGAGACCGCATCAATAGTGCCCTTGCTCACGTTGGGGTTAGGGCAATCGATGACCATGGGGTTGACCGAAGTTCTTACCGCTTCAATCACCGACTTGCCGGTCCCTTTGGTTGCCAAATCAATCGCACAGGCGCTGTCAAAGTCGAGATGGATGTTGGCTTTCCTGGCTGCGATGAGTGCCTGAACCACCATTTCAATATTGCCCCCTGCAAGGAAGTGGGTAGACAGATCATCGGTACTCAAGGGCAAACCTGATTTGATAGCGGTGATGCGGACATTGACCACCAAACCCACTGGTACACTTCGCAATTTGAGTGCAATCAGCTCAGTGTAAGAAACCTTGGCGCCGGCAAAGAGCGCTCTGAGCCAGATGCTGAAAAAATTAATAAGCAACACGCCCCCAACTAGGATGATGAGAGCCCCAATAGCGATGCCAATAATGACGATTGTATCCATGTCTTTTTTTACTTAGTGCTTCTGATCCCACACTTGGAACCATCGGTTGTGTCAAGTCTAAGCCGAGCTTGGCTTCCCCGCAACGAGCCGTCGAACCACGATGCGAATGCCGTCAGCGGTGACCACCTTCACATGTTCCCCTTTGCTGAGCATTTCCCCCTCAGCCACCACATCGATCCGCTCCCCACCATCCAGACGCACACTCCCTGCCGGACGCAGATCAGTTAAAGCGACCCCCGAACGGCCTAGGAGCGAAGGGTCGCGGACATTGAGGACGCCTATGGAACCCTTGGAAATAAATTGTCCTGCGAGCCGACTGGAGGGGAACCACCACAGCCAGATCAGGAATTCCAACAATCCCAAGCAAAAAATCCCAATGGCAACGAGGTGCTGCATGGAACCCTCGAAGGTGGCATAACTGAGCACGATGGCGGCTAGAAAACAGAGCAGGCCGATCATGCCAGAGATCATTCCCGGCAGGAAGACCTCGGCAAGCATGAGGAGCGACCCCGTTACGATCAAGGTCACGATAGCAACCATGTTCCTAAACTATATGACCTGCTGGCCCCCGACAAGTCGCAATCCCCTTCATTTTGGCGTTTTTAATGATACGGTTCATGACAAAGAGACCGGATTGCCCCGAACCTCATAAGGATCCTCAGTCACTGCTGGGACTAAGTTTGAAATACATTGCCAAGGAAGCCTGTGTTACTTCACCATATCCTTCATGCAAGCATGCTCTCGACGTGGGTTCCTTTCCACTGGCGTCATGGCAGTCGCAGGAGGTTCCATGATGTCCAACCCGA
This sequence comes from Verrucomicrobiota bacterium, assembly GCA_023257935.1. Taxonomy (GTDB): domain Bacteria; phylum Verrucomicrobiota; class Verrucomicrobiia; order Limisphaerales; family AAA164-E04; genus UBA7971. The sequence continues at coordinate 7,026 of JALRAZ010000455.1, read as the reverse complement.
CAGCCCAGGCTCAGCAAAAAGGCCTGATCGCAGCCAAAAAACCAGTGTTTGTTGCCACCTGGAATTTTGGGAAACCTGCTAACGAAGCCTCACTGAGACGATACACTGAAGGAGGCTCTCTCCTTGATGCTATTGAGGAAGGCATCCGATTAACCGAAGCCGACAAGTCCAACGCATCAGTCGGTGCGGGCGGCAAACCAGCGGCAAATGGCAAGGTTCAATTAGATGCCTGCATCATGAACGGACCTGGATCCAAGGCAGGTAGCGTCGGCGGGATTGAGGATATCATGCATCCTATTTCGGTGGCCAGGGCCGTGATGGAGAAAACCCCCCACGTGATGCTTGTGGGCGAAGGTGCGAGAGCTTTTGCTATTGATCAAGGCTTTGCTCCAGCCAACCTTCTCACCCCCGAAGAGCATGATGCCTGGAAAACCTGGAAAAAAGAGAACCAATCCCTGGAAGTGGGTGAGGATAATCATGACACCATTGCGCTGGTAGGGCTAGATGGGGAAGGCAATCTCGCTGGGGGCTGTTCGACCAGTGGTCTGGCTTACAAATTACCGGGCCGGGTTGGGGACTCCCCTATTCTGGGTAGCGGGCTTTATGTTGACAATGAAATTGGTGCAGCAGGTGCCACGGGAGTCGGGGAGAATGTGATGCGTTTTTGTGGTTCCTTCATGGTTGTTGAGTACATGCGTCAGGGCCTACATCCAGAGGATGCCTGTGCGGAGACCATTCGCCGTATTGCTCGTTTGGACGGCCGCCCGATTGAGGAGCTCCACATCAATTTCATAGCTGTGGACAAACAGGGACGCTTCGGAGCCGCAGGCACAGGCAAAGGCTTTCCCTACGCCGTCACCTACCCCGGATACAGCCAAGTGCTTCAAAGCAAGGCCTTGAGCCAGCGTGCCATTGGTATCGAAGGCGGTAATGCTCCCATTGATCAGCAGCCCTAAAGGTTCCAGCAACGCGTTTACCCCACCCTGCCACCGCCATGCGACCCAAGAGGCTGCTCCTCATCGACGCCGTGAAATGGGCTGAAGTCTACCCAATTGGGGATCAACTCAGGAATGTGGAAAGTTGGTTTCTAGCAGCCCTGAAAGATGGCCCTGCCATCCAGCTGAAGACCGTTTCGATCGAGGGTGATTTAGATGCCGCACTTGAGCTCGGCGTCGACGGCATCATTATTTCCGGCTCCCCGCGTGATGCCTGGGGAGAGGATCCTGCTGGGTTGAGTTTATTGAAGACGCTTAAAAGATGTGAAAATGACGAAATCCCTGTTCTGGGTGTTTGCTATGGGCATCAAATCCTCGCTCGCTACTTGGGGGGACAGGTCGCAAGACACCCCCAAGGGCTTCAGCTATACACCGCTGCTGTCACCCTGAGCGAACAGGGGCGTTCTTGTCCTCTTTTTGAGGGCCTGAATCTGAACTTTCAAGCCATCAGTGGGCATGCTGATTATGTCCAAGCACTGCCTGAGGCTTGCACGCTCCTGGCCACTAGCCAGTCAACTCAAGTCCAGGCGTTCAACTATCGCGACCTATTTTTCGGGGTTCAGTTTCACCCTGAGTTCACAGCTGAAATCATTCAATACCTGTGGCGTCACCGAATTGAGAGTTGGCGCTCTGAAGTCCCCTTTGATCTCGAACATCGTGTTAGCGAACTGACCGATGCACCAGGAAGCGAACGAATCCTGCATAATTTTGTCGACCATATTATCCCTTGAACCCCATGTTTGATCATGACACATCGCACGAGCTTCTCCTTTCCAACCCGCATTGATTGCGGTCGGGGGCTGATAGCAGAGATCCATCACTCTCTGCAGTCCCTAGGCATTGAAAAACCTTTGGTTGTCTGCGACCGATTCCTGCCTGAAACCCCAGCCTTTGAGCAAGTCAGGGACGCTCTGGGGAAGACTCACGGCATGCCGCCGGTCACAGTCTTCAATGAAGTCCACCCCAACCCAATCGAAGCGGATGTGCGCGGGGCAGCAGAAGCCTATCGGCAAGGTGCTTGCGATGGCATCATCGGGCTGGGTGGAGGCAGCGCACTGGATGTCGCCAAGGTTTGCCGACTTCTCATCCAAGAGCCCGATTTTGCCTTGGCAGATCAAGCGGCTCTTGAGCAGACATCCTGGGATCGACTGCCACCCTTTCTGGCGATCCCCACAACGGCTGGAACGGGCAGCGAGGTAGGACGAAGCAGTGTGATTACCCTAGAATCGACAGGCGCCAAGTCAGTCATTTTTCACCCCAAACTCCTGGCTGACCGGGTCTTGCTCGATCCGTGTCTGACCACATCTCTGCCGGCGCACCTAACAGCCGCTACCGGCCTGGACGCCCTCACTCACTGTATTGAGTCCTACACCTCACCCATTTGGCATCCTCTATGCGACGGCATCGCCCTGGAGGGCATCACGCTCATCGGCAAGTATCTGGCACAATCGGTAGCCGAACCGGAAAACCTAGAAGCACGCCAAGGCATGCTGGTCGCAGCGATGATGGGAGGCATTGCGTTCCAAAAAGATTTGGGGGCCACCCACTCCATGGCTCACCCTCTCTCCAACCTGTGTCATTTGCACCACGGACTAGCCAATGCGATATGCTTGGTTGAGGTCATGCGCTGGAATTCGAAGCGCCAACCTGGGCTTTACGCACGGGTAGGCACCGCACTGGGCCTTGATCCACGGACAACCGATCAAGCTGATGACCCAATCATTGAATGGGTCGCCAAGCTGATTGATCAATGCGGCATTCAAACAGGGCTGCGCCATCATGGTGTGAAGCAAGAACAATTAAATGACCTGGCCGATTTAGCCATCAAGGACAGCTGCCATCAAACCAACCCAGTCCCCATGAGCCGCGAGGATTTCCTAACCCTCTACCAGCGCTGCCTATGAGCCTTGTGATCACCCAACCTTTCATCAACGGCAAAGTGGATGGCAGCACCGCTGATAATCTCCTGCACCAAATCAACCCTGCAAGTGAAGAAGTATTCACTGAAGTGCAGGGAGCAGGGCTGAATTGTCTACAGCGCGCCATCGATGGAGCCCAAAGTGCTTTTGAGGATCATTGGCGGTCCTTTGGCACGCGGCAAAGAGCTGATGTGCTCTATGGCATCGCTGCAGCCATCAAGACGCATCGTGATGAGCTAGCTCAAATTGAGAGTATGAATGTCGGCAAACCCATCGCCGACGCCCGAGACGAAATCGAACTGGGGTCCCGGATCTTCGAGTATTATGCCGGAGCCATTAGCAAGACATACGGGCAGACACTCCCTGTGGCCAAACAGGGCCTGGACCTGACACTCAGGGAACCCTTGGGGGTCGTAGCCGGTATCGTTCCCTGGAATTTCCCCTTCCCCATAGCCTGCTGGAAAGTGGCCCCAGCTCTGGCCGCTGGCAACTCGGTCCTGCTCAAACCAGCCTCCATATCACCCCTGACAGCCTTGGCTCTAGGATACCTGGCGCATGAGGCAGGCCTACCTTCCGGTGTCCTTCAAGTCATACCTGGACCAGGATCCTCCATCGGTGAGGCCATTACCAAACACCCACTGGTGCGCAAGGTATCCTTCACTGGCTCGACTGAGAGTGGGGCCCGTATCATGGAGCTGGCAGCTCCAGGTATTAAGCGAGTGTCATTGGAGCTTGGTGGTAAATCACCCAACATTGTGTTTGCCGATGCAGACTTGGAGCGCGCTGCGAGGGAATCTCCCATGAGCGTCTTTGCCAACACCGGTCAGGACTGCTGCGCCAGGAGCCGCATCTTTGTCGAGGATTCGATCTATGATGCGTTCGTGGAGCGATTTCTTGAAGCGACCCAGGCACTCAAGGTAGGAGACCCCCTGTTAGATGGCACTCAGTTGGGCCCCATGGTTTCAGCGACACAGCGAGCCAGCGTTGAGTCTTATATCCAAAGCGCCAGGCAAGATGGCAGGACTTTGGCATGGGGAGGAGACCGCCCGTATGCCAAGGGCTACTACTTAAACCCCACTGTGATTCTGGATACCGAAACCAACGATCGCTGTTGGAAAGAGGAAATCTTCGGACCAGTGGTTTGCATCCGTCGATTTCATGACGAATCAACCATGCTCAAGGAAGTCAACGACACCCCATACGGGCTGAGTGGATCCATCTGGACACAGCATCTGGCCCGCGCCATCAGGGTGGCTCGTCAGGTGGAAAGTGGGGTCCTGAGCATCAATACCCACTCCAGTGTCCATGTCGAAGCCCCTTTTGGGGGCTACAAGCAGAGCGGTATCGGCCGGGATCTGGGCATGAACGCGCTGGACGGATACTGCGAAATTAAGAACATCTTTATCGCCGAGGACTAAGGATTCCATCATGACCCTTCAAACACTCAAACAACGCATCAAGAGCGGACAAATTGACACGGTCATCGTGGCCTTTCCCGATGTCCTGGGCCGCTTAGTTGGTAAACGATTCACCGCTTCTTTCTACCTCGACCAGGTGGCTGCACACGGAACCCATGCCTGCAACTATTTGCTGGCTGTGAACATGGAAATGGATCCTCAGAATGGGTTTGCCGTCGCCAACTGGGAAAGTGGATTTGGGGACTATGAAATGAAACCCGATCCAGGCAGCCTCAAAGCGCTTGCATGGCAACCCGGCACGGCATTGGTGATCTGTGATTACCTTCATCATGATGGCAAGCGCGTGGCCGAAGCCCCAAGATCGGTTCTAAAGCATCAGCTCGAGGAACTAGCCAAGCACCGTTGCCGCGCCATGATGGCAAGCGAACTGGAATTCTACCTCTTTGATACCACTTACTCTGAAGCCTTTGACCAGGGATACCGGGATCTTCGCCCGTCCAGCGATTACCGGATCGATTACCATTTGCTCCAACCTGGCCGAGATGAAGCGGTTTTAGGCAGCATCCGAAGAGAATGCTCAGCCTCTGGTATTCCCGTAGAATGCAGCAAAGGTGAATGGAGTCGAGGTCAGCACGAAGTCAATGTTGAATACGCTGAAGCGCTCGAAATGGCTGACCGTCACGTACTCTTCAAACAGGCCATCAAAGAAATTGCCCATCGAGAAGGCAAGGCCGCCAGCTTCATGCCGAAATTTGCGACCGAAGAGGCTGGCAACAGCTGCCACATTCACCTCTCCTTGCAACAGGGTGGCAAGAATCTTTTTTGGAACAACCGCCGCAAGGCTCCTTCAGAGGCTTTCCACCACTTCTTGGCGGGACTACTCCAATACAGCCCCGAGCTTTGCCTGTTCTTCGCCCCTACCATCAACGCCTACAAGCGTTATCAGTCTGGCAGCTGGGCCCCAACCCGCATGGCATGGTCCATGGACAATCGCACTGTGGGGTTCCGCGTGGTCGGCCACGGCGCCTCGTTCCGAGTGGAAAACCGCATGCCAGGGGCCGATGCCAACCCCTACCTCGCCTTCGCTGCCATGCTGGCTGCGGGCCAAGCTGGGATGAAGGCATCCCTGAAGTGCCCACCTGCCTACCAGGGAAATGCCTACACCGATGATCAACTCCCAGCCTTGCCTGAAAGCCTGGCTGAAGCCACCGACTTATTCGAACAAAGTCATTTAGCCAAGCAGGCCTTTGGTGAAGAAGTGGTCGAGTTTTACGTGCACACGGCACGTCTGGAGATTCAAGCCTACAATCAAGCCATCACGGATTGGGAAAAACAGCGCTATTTTGAGAGGATTTAATCCGTCAAGTGCGTCAGGTGGTATGTCAGCTGCAGAGGCCAACTCACAATCAGGAAAACCTCTTACACTCAAGCACCTCACTCCCTTCGGGGTTGGAGGACGCCGCCTGTGTTATGTTCATCCTGAGAGTCCCCAATATTGCGTCAAGGTGTTACGGACAGACCCCGAGCGGACCATACGTATTCGCAAATCAAAGTCCTGGATACCCAATCACCTAAGGCGAGAATACGATAACAATCAGGATGAAAGGCACTCACTGGAGCATCTTCAGACGAGGATAGGTTCCAGTATGCGATCACACTTTCCCTGGTGCCACGGTGAGGTTGAAACCGACATCGGAAAAGGTTTGGTGCTAGATTTAATCAGGGATGCAGATGGCAAGATATCCTGTAGCCTTAGAGAGCACATCACCAGAGGGCTTGCACTAGAGCATTTCCGCCCGGCCTTTAGTGAATTCGGAGATTTCCTGATGACTCATGCGATTGATACTCGGGCCATCCTGGATCATAATCTGGCTCTTTGCAGAATAAGCTCCGACAGGTGGAAGTGTTACTTGATTGATGGCTTTGGAACCTCCGCCCTTCTCCCCCTCGGTCGTTGGATCCCTGGTTTGGCACGCAAGCGAATCCGAAAAAAGCTCGACACTGCCTGGATGCGATTCGAACAATTGGAACAGTCAGGGGGGGTTAGCGATGCGCTGATTCAACAAAGCACCTGGGGGCAAGGTATGTTGAATCACCGTGATGCGCCTACGCCTGAGACCTGAGAACGTTTCTGTCATGAGAAAACCTTGGTCAGAAAAAATAAAGCAGCAACTACGCCCCTTGTGGCTGAGAATCTTTGCAAGGGGCAAGCCCCTCTTCAACTGTCCCATTTGCCGATATCGAGGGGTCTTCCTGGATAAACGGATAGGTGGTCATGAGCCTCAACTCAGACGCTTTTCAAAATGCCCTTCATGCAGCAGCACCGAGAGACACCGAATCATGTTTCTCACCCTGAGCAAGCTATTTGGGGATAGCAACACGATGGGAAAATTACTCCACGTTGCACCTGAAGCTTGCCTGCAGCCATGGTTTAAGGGTCAAAGCACCACTTATCATACCACGGACCTTTTTCGAGATGATGTTGATTTCAATGAGGATCTCCAGCGGCTTTCCTTTCCCGCTCAAAGCTATGACAGCGTCATCATCTCGAGAGTCCTGACCATTCCAGAAAAACTGGAGGCCTGCCTGGATGAAGCAAGTCGGATCCTCAAACCAGGTGGTATGGCCTGCATTGCAGAAACCTTCACACACGCCTCAACCCTCGAGTTTCATCCCATGAAAAACGGCAGATCC
>JALRAZ010000357.1 GCA_023257935.1 Verrucomicrobiota bacterium | reverse complement strand
TTGTGCGTGCAGGGCCACAACGTTGGGATTGGCAACAGCTCCGACTTCATTCTCAGCCCACAACTCGACCTGGAGCTTGAACCAACCCCCAGTGTGGAGTTTCAGCAAAGGGCGCTCGTCATCAACGAAATAGCTTCCAATCGAAGCCTCCAACCAGACTTTATTGAAATCCACAACCCTACCTCTGAAGCGATAAATGTGGGCGGCATGTGGCTCTCGGATAAATCGGAAGCGTTGGGGCTGTTTGAGATTCCTGCTGGCACAATCATCGAGCCTCACGGTTTTCATGTCATCGAATGCGGGATAGATACCACAGGGTTCGGCCTAAGCTCCTCGGGAGAGTCGATCTACCTGAGCGGTAGTGATCTGAAATTCGTTGCCTCATCCATGCACTACGGGCCCCTTGAAATAGATGGTTCCATCGCTCGATTCCCCGATGGGTCAAGTGACTGGTTTCACCAAAAAGCACCCACCCCAGGCCTTCCTAATGAGCGTCACCGACATGGCCCGGTCCTGCTCAATGAAATTATGTACCACCCGCTCAATGAGCAGGGTGCTGAATTCATCGAATTGCGCAACCTGCAGTCCGATTCAATCACCCTGGAGAACTGGAGTCTGATCGGGGTCAATCATCACTTTGGCAAGGCAGATAGCTTGTCTCCGCTTGGTTACGGGGTGATCACCGATGACACCGAGAGATTCCTTGCAAACTATGAGGAAGCCGCACTGAGCCTTATCGACCAATACAGAGGCCGGCTTTCCAATTCAGGTGAACCTATTGGACTGCTGGATGCCTATGGGATTCACGTTGATTGGATCAACCTGGTCGACTCCCCTCCCTGGCCCATCTCAGCTGACGGGCTGGGTGCGTCAGTGGAACGTGCTTGCTGGAGTGACCAGCTCAATCAGCCTCAAGAGTGGAGTGGTTCGCCTTTGGGCATGCCCTCGCCTGGAGCCGCCAACCATCTTACCGACTGCCCCCCTGTGACCTCAGGTGGCGTCGTGATAGCAGAAGTCCTCTACCACCCTACCATCGAAGCCATGGATCCATCCCTGATGGAGTTTATCAAACTGCAAAACACCACCGATCGCACCCTTTCCTTGGCAGGCTGGATGATCGCTGGAAGTGTTTTTCACCTCATGGAAGAAGGAACAAGCCTGGCACCTGGCGCCCACCTTACCTTGGCCACTTCGCCCGAACACCTGGCATCGGTGCGGCCTTTTGAGGGAAACATTCACCCCATAGCACTCGAAGGAACGCTGCCCAACTCAGGAGGAGAACTGGTGCTTCTCAATCAGGATGGACAGCTTGTCGATCAGATGGTCTACGATGACGATGCTCCATGGCCTTCCCTTGCCGATGGCTTTGCTGGAGATCAGTTTCTGGGTCATTCACTCTTGCGTCTGTGCGACACGGCTTCTGGCACCCTAGCCTCCAACTGGGTGGCCCAGTCTAACCCGACTCCCCACCTGCCCCAACTCAGCTGGCAATGCGAACTGCTCAGTCGGCCAGCAGGCCTGCAAGTGACCCCCACTTTGGTGAGTGCCAATCAAAGCCCACGCATTGAAGTCAACTGGACTGCCCAGAGCCAGGTGGACTTAATCGATACCGTTCAACTTGAGTATTTCATAGACGATGCGGAAATAGAGAACGAGCCCATCAGATTCTTGTCCATGCAGGCTGAAATCCTCTCCAGTGGCATGGAGCATCGGGAAAATTGGTGGGTGACCATGCCAAGCTTGCCGGCTAATTCTTTGGTTCGATATCGTATCCGAACCCTCACCAGCACAGGTGGGACTTACCTTTCGCCCGCACCGGATCAAGATGCCATGGCCTGGCATGCTTACTTTGTCGATCCAGGGATCCCTCATGGTAAACCCTATCAACACCATCTGTTCATCGCCTCCAGCCAATGGCGACAACTCCACAGCAACACCGCTGCCGGACGCGTTTCGGGGGGGCAGCCCAATCCCACCTGGAATAACGAAGTACCAGCCACGTTTGTTTCTGATGGCAAAGTCATAGATGTCACCGTTCGAAACCAAGGAAGCCGTTGGAATCGTAATGGCGGTCAGAACATCTCCTTTGGCTGTCCTTCACATCAGAATAATCAGGCTCAGGTTAGAAGCTGGCGCATTCGCTTTCCCTCCTACCGCAACCTTGAAGGGATCGATACGCTACTGCTTCAGAAGCAAAGTGGATGGCCTCAGAGGGTTTCCTTTAAAATGTTCGAGCTGGCCGGAGTGGCAGCTCCTAAAACTTCCTGGGCAGATCTGCAAATCAATGGCTGCGCCTTCAATGGAGATGCCTTTCAAATCGAGCGACCTGGCAGCGAAATGGTCGACCGATTTTTTGGGCCAGTTGGTGATTTGTTCAAGTCACAGGGTTTCACGGGAGATGAGGGGCCGTGGAGCTGGGGTGATGCCCGACTGATTCGAGGCAGTCGTAGTGGATTCAGCCAATCTGACCGCTACGAATACACCTACAATCGCAAAACCCTAAATTGGCTGGGTCAACCAGGCGATTCCAGCCCTGATATTGTCGAACCCATGATCCAGGCTCTCCACCAAGCCAGAGACGCCGGCAGGGAAGCACTCAGAGAATGGCTCTCCGATCATTTTGATGTGGAACGTACCCTTCGTTATATTTGCACCATCAATTACGTTGGTACCTTTGATGATATGTTTCAAAACCACTATCTCTATCGCAAGGCGGAAGATCAAAAGTGGTGCATGTTTCCCTGGGATATGGACAACACTTTGGGCGGATCTTTTGGGGAATGGAATGCCAACCCTTTTCGGGGAGCAGATGAATCGAGAATTGGGAATGTGGGCAATCGATCTGGCTGGTGGCATCGCATCAAGGACTCATTTTTCATTGCCTTTGAGCAGGAGTTCCTGACGACATTTTACCAGCTCAACAACACCGTGCACTCCCCTGAGGCATTACGTCCTGTCATCGAATCCATCGCTGCAGAAGGTGGTTATCAAAATAGCGTGGCTTCCCTGATGAACCACATTCAGAGACGGCATGATTATCTAAATGACTTCATCGAGCCTGGATTAGCACCCCCTGCTATCCACCTTGAAAGAACGCCCTCTGCGGTGGAGATCAGCTGGGACTCGGGCCGTGTTGACTACCGACTTGAATCAAGCCCGAACCCGAATGGGCCATGGAGTGACCTCCAAATCAACCCGCAACAAGTGCAGCCCACACCGACCTCGTTTCGAATCCTGCCCAAGCAGCATCAGCTTTTTTTCAGGCTAACAAAAGATTGAGCTCAGAGGGATGCATGCCCGGGGAACTTAGGCTTGCCTCCTGTGGGGATCGTGAGAAAGTGCGTTCATGAAACCTTGTGTCACCATTTCCCTGGTGGAAGAAGCACGCGGCGGTCCATTTGTTTATTGGCATGACCCACTCGAAAACGCCAAGAAGGCCCAGGCCCTTGGTTTTGAGGCAATTGAAATCTTCCCGCCTGGACCCGAAGCCCTAGATGCTTCGCACTTCCCTGATATCCCTGCCCTGACCGGCCAGCGTATCGCAGCGATTGGATCGGGAGCGGGTTGGGTTCGGCACCAATGGCACTTGACCCACCCTTCACCCAGCATCAGGCATCAGGCTCGTGCATTCATCGCCCAGCTTCTTGTGGCAGCGGCCCGCTTCGATGCCCCAGTCATTATCGGTTCCATGCAGGGGCGCCACGGGCAAGGTGTTAGCAAGGAACAGGCTTTGGAGTGGCTAGGGGAGGCTCTGGTTGATCTCAGTAAGCAGGCCCAGTCTCTGGGAACCTGGATCTATTATGAGCCTCTTAATCGCTATGAAAGCAACCTCCTGAACACAGCCAAAGATACGGTTAGATTTCTCGCGCATCTGGATGCACCGCGGATCAAGGTACTGGCAGATTTATTTCACATGAACATCGAAGAGGCCAATGTCGCTGGTGCCTTGCTAGAATATGGATCCATGCTGGGACACGTTCACCTCGTCGACAATCACCGGCAGGCAGCTGGAAGCGGATCCATGCCATACAGCCCGATTGCTGCCGCACTCAAGCACATGGGCTATCAGGGGTATCTCTCAGCCGAGGTATTCCCCTTGCCAGATTCCGCTTCGGCAGCCGCTCGGACCATGGACACCTGCCAACGATGGTTCGCCTGACTGCGTTGACCTCGGACACAAAACGCATTACCTTTGAGTCGATCGCTCAGGACCTTATCACACCATGAAGAAAAAGAAAAAGATACTCATCGTCACGGATGATGCAGGTGAATCCTTTGAAATTCTCTATGCCATCTACCGTTTTCGTGAGGCAGGTATGGTCCCGGTTGTCGCGGCCACCAAGAAAAAGCGTCTCAATGGGGTGATTCACGATTTTTACCCTGGGTGGAACACCTACATCGAAAAGCCCGGTTACCTGATTCAGGCAGACGTCGCCATCAACCAGGTCAAGGCACAGGATTACGAAGCCATGGTCCTGATGGGCGGGCGAGCTCCAGAATTCCTGCGACACCACAAAGGCCTCGTTCAGCTGGTCAAGCGCTTCCATCAGGCCGGCAAGGGCCTCTTTTCGATATGCCACGGCATCCAGGTGCTCATTGCTGCGGGTCTTTGTGATCAACGAAAAATGACCTGCTACTGCAACGTGAGGCTGGAACTGGAGCTGGCTGGCGGGAAATGGGTGAATCAGGAGAGCGTGTGTGACGGCCAATTCATCACCGCTCAGACTTGGGAAAGCCACGCTGAGTTCTACCGAGATATTTTCCATTACCTGGCATCGTGAATGGGTATCAGCTCCAGAGACTATGATCAAATGCTGCGTCGGCTTGCCAAGCCGAGTGGAAGCAAGTCCGCTCTCAGCCCGGAGGTAAAGCAGGTAGCGCAGCACACGATCCTGCTTGGGATTGATCCTTCTTTAAGAGGCACCGGTTTCGGCATTATCCATCGGCAGGGTGATCAATACACAGCCAAGGAACACGGCATGGTTGCTTGCCCGCCATCTTGGCCACTGACTCGATGTCTGGCCCAGATTCACCAGGTCATCAAAGAGGTCATTGAACGTCATCAGCCCACCGTCTGTGCGGTCGAAGGGCTCTTCTACGCCCAGAACAGTCGCGTGGCTCGTATCATGGGAGAAGCTCGCGGGGCTGCCATGGTGGCGGCAGCCACTGCCGGACTCCCAATCTACGAACTCGCTCCCCGCAAGGTCAAACAGGCCATTGTCGGTTACGGTAATGCAGGCAAGGAAGCTGTAGCAAAAATGGTGGAGCGCATGCTTGGGCTGGATCAGACACCACAATTTGATGCAGCCGATGCCATGGCAGTGGCTCTGGCCTTCAGCTTGGAAACCCAACGGCCTATTGGCCCTCAGCCCAAACAGATTTGAATTTCAAGGCATCCAAACATTTTGGTTCATGATCGTTCACCTAACAGGAAAACTCATCTCGGCAGAGCCAACTCAAGCCATTGTCGAAGTCAATGGTATCGGCTACCAGTTGCACATTCCCATCTCGACCTTCGACCGGTTACCCGCTCCCGGTAAAACATTAACCATCCTGACTCATTTGGTGGTTCGGGAAGATGCCCACCTGCTCTATGGTTTCATGACCGATCAGGAGCGACAGATCTTTTGCCTGCTGGTGCAGACAGTCAGCGGGGTGGGGCCACGCATCGCGCTGAGCATGCTCAGTTCCATGCCCCCAGCTACCTTGAGTGCGGCTGTCGCACAGGAAGATGTTAAAGCACTCTCGCGCATCCCTGGCTTGGGGAAAAAAACCGCTGAACGGATCGTGGTAGAACTGAAGGACAAAATGGACAAGCTGGGCGGGACGGCCCTGCCCTTGGAACCCACTGGCAGGGAACAAAAAGCCCAAGTGATGGAAGATGCCATCGCTGCGTTGGAGTCTCTCGGATACAAACCTCAGGAGGCACAAAAACGCATTCAGGCAGCCAAAGCCCTTCTGGGTGATGATCCAGCCTTGGATCAACTCATTAAGGCAGGCCTCCAGTCCTAGCGCAATCATGATACAGCCTGCAGTGTTATCATGGCCTTAGCCTCACACACTCCTAAGCACCTGCGTCCAGCCCATGACCCGGGTTTGACTGAAAACCTGGTGGGCTCAACAGCAGCTTGGCTGGCCCGCGCGCTTGCATGCACCATCCGATTTGAATTCCACGACCCATTCAATTCAGTGGCTTTCCAGCCTGCTATTTTTTGTATCTGGCATGATCGTCTGGCGCTCTGCCTCGAGATATTTACCCGCTACATAGTCCACCATGGTGACCAGCGCCGTTTGGCAGCATTGGTCAGCGCCAGCCGCGATGGCGCCATGCTATCGGTCCTCCTCAAATCCTATGGCGTGGAACCCGTGCGAGGGTCTTCCAGCAGGAGAGGTTTTCAGGCTATGAAAGCACTGATCGGTAAGTTAGATCAGGGTCGAGATCTAGCGTTGACTCCCGATGGCCCGAGGGGGCCTCGACATCAGGCCCACCATGGTATTATCACTCTTTCACAGCTGACTGGAAGGCCCATCATTCCTGTCTCTTATCGCCTATCCCGCTACACGAGCCTTTCAACTTGGGATCTTTTTCAGATCCCCCACCCTTTTGGATCCTGCAAGGTCCACTTTGGAGAGGCTATTCATGTCGAGCGCAAGCTAGAGGCATCTCAACGGGCTGAAGTAGCCGAGGCGCTGGGTCGTGAAATGAACCGCCTGGGTATGGAAGGTGATTGAGAGCTTGGAGGCTGCCGGGATATCGCATTACTATGAGGACATGATTATTTGGCAAACCTCCTTGCACCACTTGCTGGTCAGGATGCTGCTTTCCAGCCTGATACTTCATTGGATCATGCTGGCATTGCAGGCCCAATCGCAAGAAGCAGGCTTGCATGCCATCTTCCAAACCGACCAGGGCCAGTTTACCGCTGAACTTTATTTTGAACGGGCTCCTCGAACGGTAGCCAACTTTGTCAGCCTGGCCGAGGGTTCACGACCATGGCTTGACCTTGAAGAGGGAAAAATACGTCAGGAACCCTATTATGATGGGTTGGGTTTCCACCGCATCGCCTCAGGGTTTGTGATCCAGGGAGGGTCTCCCAACGGCCTGGGTAACGATGGCCCCGGCTATACGTTCAAGGATGAATTCCATCCCGATCTCAGACATGATTCAGCGGGTATCCTCTCCATGGCCAATGCTGGCCCCAATACCAACGGGAGTCAGTTTTTCATCACCCTGGCTCCAACACCCTTTCTCGATGAGGTTCATTCGGTGTTCGGCCGTGTGGTGGAGGGTATGGAGGTCATCGAACGCCTGGGGAATGTTCCAGTCGTGACTCACCCCCTGCTGGGCAAGACAGACACACCGATCAAAGCACCTATGATTCAGTCCATCACCCTGGAGCGGCGGGGCGAGCTTGCCAATCAGTTCAATCCACTGAAGATCAGACCTGCCCTGCCTCGCATTGAAGCCATTGAGAGCAGGATTTTTCGCACTGCCCAAGGAGACATTCGGGTGGCATGGGATCCGCTTTTGGGCGCCAAAGAATATTTCTACGCCTCCACGGACATGCAAAACTGGAGCTCAATCATCTTGCCACCCCAAGGCGAGGTTTCATTGATGAGCCTCATGCAATCCTACCCGATCATCATGGCCAAACTTGTTCGGGCTACGGCTGATCCATGAGTTCGGTTAAGACCTCCTCACGATCAGAAAGTATCAGTGCATGCGGGTCAGGGGCTCCGGCACAGGATAGGATCGAACTTCCCCCAGCCAGTCTCCAGCCATCAATACCGTCCCGTCAGGCGAAAAACTCAGGCTATAAATCCAGTCCTGCTGA
>JALRAZ010000311.1 GCA_023257935.1 Verrucomicrobiota bacterium | reverse complement strand
CGGGTTTCTTTGCCGCCATCCAGTTGGCAGATCATCTGCCAGGCCAAAGGATCATCATCCTGGAAAAGAGCAATCAGGTTCTGACCAAGGTTCGCATTTCTGGTGGGGGGCGATGCAATGTAACCCACGCCTGCTTTGATCCGGCGCCCCTGGCAAGCCACTACCCACGTGGGCAGAAAGAATTACTGGGCCCCTTCCACCGTTGGCAGGCCTCCGACACGGTTCAATGGTTTCAGTCCCGCGGTGTCGAGCTCAAGACTGAAGCCGATGGTCGGATGTTCCCCACAACGGACCGATCTGAAACGATCGCTTCGTGCTTAGAGCAAGAAGCCAGGCAGCAAGGGATCGAGGTTCACACGCAGCGCGAGGTGATTCACCTGGAGCCAACAGGCGATGGTTCATGGAAGGTGGGTATTGCTGGGAGAGACTCCCTGAGGGCCGGGGCCTGTCTTTGGGCGGCAGGAGGCATGCGTTCAAACCGTGTGATCGATTTGATGCGAACTCTGGGCCATGAAATTGTGCCACCAGTACCCTCACTCTTTACCTTTCAAATCAAGGATCCTTTGCTTGATGGCCTGCAGGGGGTCAGCCTCGAAGAGGCCAAGGCTAGTCTTCCCTGGCTGAACCTTGTCTGTGAGGGACCCATCCTGATCACACACTGGGGGCTGAGTGGCCCTGCCATCCTGCGTCTTTCAAGCTGGGGGGCGCGCGAAATTCACGAACAACAAGGCTCCTTTGATTGTGAAATCAACTGGATACCGAAGATCAGACAGCCGCAAGAGGCCCTGATGCAGCATGCTCGCAAGCAGGCCAAAAAGCAGCTTGCAACAGCCATTCCATTTGATTTTCCAAAGCGACTGTGGGCACGCATGCTCCAACGATGCGGCCTCTGTCCCGAGCAACCGTGGGGACAAGTCAGTCGCAAGGCACAGACGGATTTGATTCAAAGTCTCACCCAATGCCGATTGAGTGTGCATGGCAAGAGTCGAAATAAGGAAGAATTTGTCACCTGTGGTGGGGTCGACTTGCGCGAGGTCGATTTCAGGACCATGGAAAGCCGCAAGGCTCCTGGGCTTTATTTTGCAGGGGAGGCCCTCCACATTGACGCCGAAACGGGCGGATTCAATTTTCAGGCCGCCTGGACCACCGGTACCTTGGCGGGCCGGGCCATGGCTGCAGGCCTCACCAGGTAGCCCGTTTACTGGGGTTGAAGGAAGTGGCGGAAAAAATCTCGTAGCTGCCCATTGGAAACTTCGCTCGGAGCATGGTCAGGACGAAGGGTCAGAAAAACTCGTTTCTGATAGCCCAGCATTTGATTCACTGCCAGAGCATGATGCAAGGCGTGCCAGCGCTCCTGGGTATCCTCACTGCCTCCCATCACAAGAAACGGGCGCGGAACGATCAGTGCGTGTAGGCTGTGCAAGTCCATTTGGCGCTGGATCATCTTTTGGTAGGCGCCAGTGCGAGGGTTCTCGGCACTTGGGACACCACGAGCCGGTCGAGGCTGATTGGGGTCCAGCCCGAGGTACCACGGTTCCCAGTAGTTCACATTGGTGCGGGTCTCATCGAAAACAATGCCAGGATCACTGACCGCTACAGCGGCAAAGCGATCCCAGAGGGCTCCGCCGAACAAGGCCCACTTCCCCCCGTAGCTGTGCCCGGTGATGCCAATGCGCGCCTCATCAAGCTTCGGGTGAGCGGCCATAGCGAGCCAAAGGTTGGCCGCAACATAGGCATCAAATGATAGGGGCTGACAGGTAGCTGATCCAAGATCTGGTTTCCAGGCATCCCCTCCAGGCGTACCGATGTTAAGGGTAGCCAGGCCGGCTTGGACCAACTGCCTCCCAAAATCACGACCTGGTCGATCCGACCGCCTTCCAATGCTGGTTTCAGCATCATAAAACACGACTAGAACCGAAGCAAAAGGCCCGTTCCCTTCGGGCAACAGCAGCCAGCCATCAATCCACCGTTGCGCCATCACCTGGAGGCGAACCGATTGCTCGAGATAACCATCCACCCGCCGAATCTCT
>JALRAZ010000302.1 GCA_023257935.1 Verrucomicrobiota bacterium | reverse complement strand
GGCTTGATCCCCTTGATTGGCTTTTGGGAGTGAATTGTTTCCCCCTTGTGTATCGATTTCCAGGGCTTTAGTGAACACTTCGCCGTAGAGGTTAGCCAAGCTGGGAAGGTCTATTGGGACTGAATTTTGGATGGCTTCTTGAATCAATGGGTTCAGAGATTCCTTGCCTTCGCCAAGCAACGTGTTGATTGGGGGAAAGGTGGCCGACTCAGTGGCACGCATCCATGGAAACATGATGGGATGCTTCTTGCCTTCCCACTGCGTCATCGCCGCGGCCCAGCGTTGAACGGTGGGCGGATCGAGCTTGCGTTCTCGTGCCAGTGCCTCCCGCTGAGACGGATCAGGGATGGAGGCACTCTCGTGAGCTGCCATCAAGTAGCCTGGGGTGTCTTCGATTAGTTGGGCCCGCACGGCCGCCTGAGCTTCGGCAAGGTAGTCCCCATGGGCTTGCTCTCTCCGCTTGAGTTCTTCCAAGTAAGCAGGGAAGGCGGCAGGTGGATCCCCTCCCAGCAGCGGCATGTTGTCAGGCTCCTGACTGCTGGCAAAAACCCCATAGAGTGAGTAGTAGTCTTCAATGGGGATGGGATCGTATTTGTGGGTATGGCAACGGGCGCAGCTGACGGTCAGTCCCATCATGCCTCGAAACACGACATCGATGCGATCATCGATGATATCGTGCTGATTATTCAAAAATCGCCTGCCCAGTGTGAGGTAGCCTAAGGCAGCCAGGGGTCGTTTGTCCTCCCCCAGGTCCATCAAGTCAGCTGCCAGTTGTTGTTTCAGAAATAGGTCATAGGGGAGGTCTTGGTTGAATGCTCGAATCAAAAAATCTCGGTAGGTGTAGGCGTAGGGGTAGCTGCGATCTGACTGGAACACATAACCCTTGGTATCGGCATACCTGGAAACGTCCATCCAATGCCTGGCCCATCGTTCGCCATAGGCGGGTGAGGCCAGCAGGCGGTCAACAGCCTTTTCAAGGGCCATGGGATGCTTGTCTGAGAGCAGTCTCTGGACCTCCTCTTGTGTGGGCGGGAGCCCTGTGAGGTTGTAGCTGACTCGCCTCAGCCAGTTTCGGCGATCACTGGGAGGATTGGGTTGGATTCCAGCGGCCTCGAGTTTGCTGAGAATGTGGCGATCCATGCCTCGCAAAACCCAGGCATTGTCTTTGATCTGGGGGCTGGGGGGAGGGGTGATGGGTTGGAAGGCCCAGTGTGCCTCCATGTGCGTATCAGTCGGCGGGTCCTCACTGGCCGGATCTGCTGGCATGGGGGCTCCCATCCTGATCCACTCAGCCAGACGATCCTGTTGTGCTTGAGGTAGCTGGGCTTGGTCTCGTGGCATTTTCAGCTCGCTGTCCTGATGGGATACCACCAACCACAAGCGGCTCTGGCTTGGCTCGCCGGGCACGATGGCTGGCCCTGAGCTGCCTCCCATCATCAGGCCACCAGCGGTATCGAGCGCCAAGCCGCCTCGCCGTTTCCCTGCCTTGGCGGAGTGACAGTCGTGACACGACCCAATGAAGAGGGGACGTATGTGCTGCTCGAAAAATGCCACGCCTTCCAGCTCGGCTTGCCCTGCGGCAGTCCAGGGCGAGAGTGACTGCATCAGGTAGAGTGCGAATGCTGTGGGCCAGCTTCGTCTCTGGTTGTTTGTGGCCATGCGTGGCAACATGCACATCATCCTACTTCAATCCCCGTGGAGCACAATCCTGATCAGGAGGGTCATATAAATAAACCAAAAAAGACCGTCTTTTGACTGATTGTCTGTATACGGGCCTGAGGCAGTTGCTGGATATTGAATTCAAGCCAGCACGGTGTAAAATCTGCCATAATGAAAAAGCCTGTAATGCATTCCATCTGGCTCGTGTTGGTTCTTTCAGTCCTTAGCTCCAGCGTCCGAGCTGGAACACTCGGTGACCTCACCTACGAGAT
>JALRAZ010000262.1 GCA_023257935.1 Verrucomicrobiota bacterium | reverse complement strand
GGTCGTCCGAGTATGGGTTCTTGGCTACTGTATGGCCTAGGCAGCGAAACTGAAAACCTTCCAGGCTTCGTGGTGCTTACTTCCGTGGGCAAGGGTGGGCAGGCTCAGCCTATCTCCTCTCGGCAATGGCACTCTGGCTTCCTGCCAAGTAATTTCCAAGGCGTGCAATTCAATGCAAGCGGGGATCCTGTGCATTACCTCTCACCCCCTCAAGGAGTTTCTCAGTCAGACCAGAGGAAATTGATTCAAGCCATTAATGCGTTGAATCAAGAGCACGATGCTGTGGTGGATGACCCCGAAATTGCCACCCGAATCCAACAGTATGAAATGGCTTTCAGGATGCAGGCCAGTGTCCCTGAGCTGATGGATTGGCAAAGCGAACCTCAACACATACTTGACCTTTATGGCGCCACCCCTGGTGATGGGAGCTATGCTTCAAACTGCCTGATGGCGAGACGATTGGCGGAAAAAGGCGTGCGCTTTATTCAGCTCTACCATCGTGGATGGGATCACCATGGCAATGTGAAAGGCAACATGGTCACCACCGCTGGCGAAGTCGACCAACCTACAGCGGCACTCATCACAGATTTGAAACAACGAGGCATGCTGGAGGATACACTCATTGTCTGGGGAGGTGAGTTTGGCAGAACCCCCATGGCCCAAGGCAGTGGGCGAGACCACCACATCAAGGGTTTTTCTCTGTTCATGGCTGGTGGGGGCATCAAGGGAGGTCATGCCTACGGTCAAACCGATGAGCTAGGCTACAACGCTGTGGAAAAACCATTTCATGTGCACGACCTTCATGCCACCATGCTACACCTCTTTGGGGTGGATCACGAAAAGCTACAATACCGTTTCCAAGGCCGCGACTATCGCCTGACTGATGTGGCTGGGAAGGTCGCCCATGAAATCCTCACCTAGGGTACCGGCTTAGTCACGAATCGAGATGAATGATTCCTGGGATTTTTATTCGGCAGGCCGTCTTGTCTTTGGAACCGGCTCACGCTACCAACTTGAATCGCACCTAAGCGCCATTCAAAAAGAAAGTCGTATTTTGCTCATCACCGATCCCAACCTCGTCCAAGCAGGGGTCGTTGACCAATTGCTAACCGGCCTTGGAAGTGGTGTGAAGAAGTGCATGCGCATTTTCGACGGAGGTGAAGCTGAGCCCTCCATTGAGGTCGCCATGCAGGCCAGTGCTGAGGCCAAGTCCTGGAACCCGACTGTCATCATGGGGCTGGGAGGCGGCAGTAACATGGACTTAGCCAAAATCACGGCCGTACTTCATACGCACGGGGGTCAGCCCTCAGATTATTTCGGATTCAATCGCGTACCCGGGCCAACCTGCCCGCTAATCGCCATTCCCACCACCGCGGGAACAGGCAGCGAAGTTTCTCACGCAGCCGTGCTCAGCGACTCCGAAACAGGTGTGAAGGTCAGCACACTCAGCCCCTATCTGCGACCCAGCCTAGCCCTGGTCGACCCAGAACTGACCTACCCATGCCCTCGAAAGGTGACCGCGGAAAGCGGCATGGATGCCTTGACCCACGCCATTGAAGCTTACACAGCGCGCAAACCCTCGGATCGCACGTCCCCAGAACCAAATGGGAGCCCCTACCCTGGTAAGAACCCCCTGGCCGATGCCATGGCTGAAAAAGCTATCAGGCTAATCGCTCACAACCTTAAAACAGCCACAAATCAGCCACTCAACCAGGAGGCGAGGGAGAACATGGCTCTGGCTGCTACCACAGCAGGCCTTGCCTTTTCCAATGGCGCGGTGGCCTTGGTACATGCCCTGGAGTATCCCATGGGCATGGCGCTACATTGTTCCCACGGACAAGGCAACGCCCTCCTATTGCCTCATGTCATGCGCTACAACCTCTCCACCAGAATGGAAGCCATGGCTGAGATAGCCGTCATGCTGGGAGTCTCCTCCCCTGCCATGTCCCAAGAAGAGTCGGCACTCGAAGCCATCAAGTCGGTTGAAACACTCAACCAAACCCTAGGGATCCCCCATCGTATTCGGGATCTTGGTGGACGCAGGGATCAACTCGAGGGTTGGGCTCAGAAAGCTTTCGATATCAAACGCTTGATGGACATCAACCCGCGACAACCAACACTCAAGGACCTGCTCCAGATTCTTGACGCAGCCTATTAAAATCGGCAGGGTCAGGCCTAGTGTGGCATAAGACATGCTGCACCCTATGCTCTCAGGTTCGCCTCGCGAGGATCGCACGCCTACCTGAGTTAGCCTTTAAGGGAGCAGGATTGGTAGGGTTTCCCCTTCCAATGTGTTACTTTGAATAGAAATAGACATACACCGAATATCAAGCAGTAGGATTGGCGGGGAATTTTGCCCTTGGATATTATGTCAGCACCATCGTTACAAAAGCAGCGATTTGAGCTCAAATACATCATGGATGAGGCCCAAGCCCTGGCCGTCCGTGACTTTGTGCGGTGCTATCTGGACCTCGACCCA
>JALRAZ010000215.1 GCA_023257935.1 Verrucomicrobiota bacterium | reverse complement strand
CATATCATCCACCGTGATCATGCGTCGAAGGGCATAGGTCGCCAGCTGCTCCATGAAGGCCAAAGCCAGGGTTCTCGGGTCTTCCCCCAAAAGCTTCTTGAATGCCTGATGATTCTGGAAGGATCGCCCATCGGCCAACGTTCCACTGGCATCGACCTTGGGTAGATCCCCGGTGCCACCGCGGACCGATTCCACCTCACGCCAGCGACCAATGGCATCAAAATGCTCAAAGGCCAACCCAAGTGGATCCAACTTGGCATGGCAGGATCGGCAGTTGGCATCGGTAGCGTGAGCCTGGATCTGATCTCGAATCGTGATCTTGGGCTGGCCATCGCCAACCGGCTCGAGAGGATCGACATTGGGAGGCGGCGGGGAAGGTTGGGTCGCAAGAATGACCTCTGAAAGCCAGGCCCCGCGATGAACCGGTCGGTGACGAGTCCCATCCGAAGTCAATGAGAGCACCGAGGCGTGAGTAAGCACGCCTCCCCTAGACGCATGGGGAGGCAAGTCGACTCGGGCCCAATCGGTCGGATGGGCCACGGGCAGTTGATAATGCTCTGCCAGACGCGGATTGAGCAGAGTCCAGTCCGAGTCCACCAGTTCAGCGATGGGATGGTTGCCGCGAAACATTTCCGCAAAATAAGCCTGGGTCTCATGGATCATACTCTCTTCCAGCCACGGCCCGTATCGGGGATAGAGCTCTGGATCGGGTTCAAACATGCCCACACGATGCAACTGGAGCCACTGTGAAGGGAAACTCTCCAAAAACCGATCGATCTTCGGGTCCTCAAACATGCGCTGGACTTGCGCTTCCTTACCTGAGGGCGTCGTCCATGCACCGCTTTGAGCCACATCAAGGAGTGCCGCATCGGGCATGGAACTCCACAAGAAGTAAGACAGGCGATTGGCCCACTCATGCGCCTGGAGGTGCGAGCGGTTGGTCTCAGGGTCTCCTTCCTCTAGGTAGAGAAACCCACGCGCGGTGAGCAGGGTCGAAAGGGCGGTTCGATAGGCCGACCTGAAAGACTCCCCCGCCTCCTGCTCAGACTCAATCAACGCAATATAGGGTTGGATTTGCGCCGGATCGACCGGCCGACGCCAGGCCCTGGTGGCAAAACCCTGCAAGGATGCCAGCCACGCCTCCGGGCCCAGTCCCTCCTCAGGCACCACACCCTCTCGCTTGGCAAGGTCGCTGGCAAGGAGCATGGGGCCTTCGATCTCGGCCCAGTCCACCAAAAGAAGCGGCATGGTCGGACGCCCCTCTTCGTCCACCACCTTGGTCCAGGGAGACCGATGCCCTCCTCGCAGCGAGGCCACCGGCTGAGACGCATCGATCAGCTCGTTGAGAAACATCGAAATCCCACCATTGGCATGTTTGATGGTGCGGGCATGATTGCGGATTTGATAGTGGCCTGCCGGAAAGAGGCCTTCAAATTCGATGATCTCAGGTGCCTCTTCTGCGGCATCGAGCACCCTGCCCTGAAATGAGCGTTTGTGATGCTCGTGCCAAAGGCAGAGGTATGGCAGCTTGCCCGTGAAAGCAGCCAAGCCACTGGCCGATATGCGAATGCGATAGCGGCCGGAATCCGGGAGGTGAATCGACCAGCCCTCGCCCAGTTGAAGAAGGCGACGCTTTTGATCGCCCACCTCCTTGCGCACCACCTTGGATTCTCTGGGGGTATCCGGGAACGCCTCTTCGATCACCCGCTCGGCGGCCTCGTAATAGCGCTGCAAATGCGAAGGCGCCATGGTGAGCATGGATCCCAGTCGGTCGAAACCATGCCATCGAGGATCTGCGTTAAGAGCCCCAGGGGCTTCGGCATCAAAGACCACACCCAGCAAATCGTAGAGGGTGTGCACATATTCGGAACGGCTCAAACGATAATGGGATACCGGCCCAAGCCTAGCTTGCCGGGCAGCCCGCCCCTTAAGGATGGAGAAGGTGATCTCTTCGGTGATCTGTGCCAGGGACTCAGGTGTGGGTTGAGGCTGCGCAGCGTGCGGTAGAGCGCCAGCGGGCTGGCGTGGAAGGGCTTGGTCATGCGCTGCGAGAGGACGACCTGCATGATGTCGCCCTCGGTGATGTATTCCTTGGCCTTAAGCACAGCGGCCTTGAAGGCTTCTTCGCCGAACGCGGAAACAGCCGGTTCGGAGATGGCAGGTTTTTCCGTGGGAATTTCGACCGGCTTACGCAGTTGACCGAGCAAGGCTTTCAGAC
>JALRAZ010000099.1 GCA_023257935.1 Verrucomicrobiota bacterium | reverse complement strand
AGCCATCAACATGATCAAGACAAGCGAGAGTGACATAAGGGACTATTTAAATCGCAAACAACTAGGTCCGTCAATCTCGTTGGGACGTGTGAGCTGGCTCAAGTCAAAATCCGCTTGGCAGGCAGGAATAGCATCAGGGCTCAACACTCTCTTCATTGTCAGAACAATCCAGTAGCTTGGGTCTGCATCGCAGAGTTAACCGCTCGAGCATGCTGCCATCGCTCGAAGTCGCCACGGATCACTCCAACAGGAGACTGGATACCAATCTTTCGATCACCTTATCCCCTCTGGCTCCCTGCCATTGCAGCTCTCCCAGCCACCAATATCGGATGTATCCCCGCTTATCCACCACGTAAACCGCAGGCCAAACCGTGTTACTCCAAGCATCCCAGTTGGCCTTTTGAAGATCATACAGTACGGGAAAAGAAAACCCACTTTCTTGCGCTGCCTGAGTGATACGCTCTGGGTCGGATTCTGCCCTTGTCTCAGGAGTCTGGATACCAATCACCACGGCACCTTTTTCAACCAGTTTTTCCTGCCAGCGATTGTAAATTGAGAAATTGGCATGGCAGTTGTGGCACTGAAAAGCATAGAAATGCACTAGGATCACCTTGCCACGATGAGCGGCCAGGGTTGTCTCGCGTCCGCCAAGCCATTGACCTGAATCCACGAGCTCAGGAGCCTGGGGGTAGAGGCGATCAAAGCGTGAAGTATCCATTCGCGTGCCCAGGGCATCTCGGTAGCGCTTGCGCTGATCATGAGACAGAATGCGATCGGCTGCCTTGGTTTCTGCGGCGCTCAGCCGAAGCACATTCGCTGCGGCCAGGGCTGCTGTAGCCGCCTGATCTGAACCAGCTTCCTTCGAGTAAAGAGATTGCGCGGATGCCCGAGAGCGAGCGCTGGCCAGGTCTGTTTGCTCAAAAAGTGATTTGAGATCGTGTATCTGTGTTGAGTCCAATTGCATGAACTGCATCACTTCAGGCCTGACATAAGCTCGCACCCCCTGAGATTGGAGCTCAAGCTGGCGCAACCTGACCAGGGCCTGTGAACCCAAAAGGTCCAAGATAGCCTGCGCCACCTGTTTTTCAGCCTTGGCCAGGATGGGACGCTGGATCTCGGGCGCCAGATGCCGGACCCGCAGACAGGGACCATCTGCTTCTTTGAGAAGCCGGTCCATGGCAACTTCGTGCTCTGGCTTGAGTCCCATCTCCCGCTGGCCTTCAACCGAATGAGCCAGGGTAAGGAAAGTTCTGGGCACCTGAGTCAGCGAAGCCTCCAAATGTTTAAAATCAATGCTCTCGCCCTTCAATCCTGAACAACAGGTGAACAACAGGCATAGGCCCAGCCAAAAGGGCAGTCCATGTGGCCAGCAAAGGGATCTGACAAACCCTGACATGACATTCACTTTGCCTGCAGTCTGAGCCTTGGCAAGAACACAAGTCATGGTCCCAGTCGGCACGTTTCTGATTGCACTCTGGCCATGAGGCCCCAAGACTTGATTCATACCTTTTTATAGTAGGTATGTTTCTAGCTCATGGTCGCTCCAGGATTTCAGTTTGACACAAGTTACACCCGCCTACCATCGGCCTTCTACCATCGGCTAGTCCCCGATCCTGTGACTCAACCCAGCCTAGTCCTACTCAACGAGCGGCTGGCCAATCAACTCGGGCTCTCCTTCGAGGACTTGGCCTTACAAGAGCAAGCAGCACTTCTTGCAGGCAATCAGATGCCTCCTGCATCAACCCCCCTGGTCATGGCCTACGCAGGGCATCAATTTGGTCATTTCACCCTGCTTGGGGACGGTAGAGCTCATTTGCTGGGAGAACACATAGCTCCGGATGGAAGCCGTTTTGATCTTCAGTTCAAGGGTAGTGGCCAAACCCCCTTTTCTCGTCGAGGCGATGGTCGTGCGGCTCTGGAACCCATGCTCAGGGAATACCTGATCAGTGAGGCCATGCACGAGTTGGGTATCCCAACCACACGGAGCCTTTCTGTGGTGCAGACTGGTGAACTGGTTCAACGCGAAACACCCTTGAAGGGTGCCGTACTGCTAAGGGTCGCTCAATCGCATCTGAGGGTGGGTACTTTTCAGTGGGCTGCTGCTCAAGGAAAACCCGAATGGTTGCAAGCCCTGGTGGATTACACCATCGAGCGACATTATCCAGCATGCCTGGATCATGCCAATCCACCCCTGGCCATGCTAGAACAGTGCATCAGTCGTCAAATGAATTTGATCGTGGAATGGATGCGGGTTGGGTTCATCCACGGCGTGATGAACACCGACAACATGACCCTATCCGGGGAAACCATTGATTATGGCCCGTGTGCCTTCTTGGATCATTACCATCCCGAAAAGGTTTTCAGTTACATTGACCGAGGCGGTCGCTATGCTTTCGGAAACCAATCCCGCGTCGCGTGGTGGAACTTGGCGCGTTTAGCTGAGACCCTTCTGCCACTCTTGGATGCCACACCCTCCAAGGCCATCGAAAAAGCTGAGGCAATCCTCAACACCTTTGAGGAACAATTTCAGCAACGCTGGCTGGATATGATGCGACGCAAATGTGGGTTGGTGAAGCCGTTGCCCGATGACGCAGAGTTGATTCAATCCCTACTCACCTGGATGCAGGAAACCAAGGCTGATTACACCCTCACCTTTGCCAGTCTGACTCACCCGTCGATGCCATGGGAGGGAAGCGGACCTTCAGTGCGGCATGTTGATTGGTATGAGCGATGGCAACAAAGATTGAGAGAAGAGAGGTCAGACCCAAACAAAAGTTTCGGCCTGATGCAGGCTCACAATCCCGTCATCATTCCCAGGAATCATCAAGTGGAAAGGGCCTTGAAGGCTGCATCCATGGATGATCTGGGCCTATTGGAAAACCTGCTAAAGGCTCTGAAAGCACCTTACCAACTGGAATCAAAACCCAAGGACCTGCTTCAGCCACCCTCGGAAACAGAAGCTATCCGGCACACCTATTGCGGTACTTAGTAGGATCAGATTCAAGATGCAGTCTTAGTCACAGACTACCGCGTCGTGGGTCTGGTCAGTCGCAGACAGGCGCTTTGCCAGGACTCCTGCCAAGGAAATACCAGTGGATGCAGAACATGCGCCAATAGCGCAATGCCTTCAACCAGGGTCGACGCACTAGGCTGGGTATACAGGTTGGCGTCCAGAGCAAAGACCCGGCCAGAGCGAACCGCTTTGAGTTGGACCCAATTGGGGTTCTGCCAGAGACTCTCAGCAGCCACACGGGTTTGTTCAATCGAATACCCACAGGGAGCGATCAGAAGACATGCTGGGTCATATGCCATCAGACGTTC
>JALRAZ010000095.1 GCA_023257935.1 Verrucomicrobiota bacterium | reverse complement strand
ATCGCGGCAATCCCCTTAGGGCTGTCGGCCACGCCCAACAACACCCCGCCTCCAGAACCTGGAATATCGGCAACTTTCCAGGGCAATCACATGATTGTTTATCGAGGTCATTCCTACCTGCACTCTGATACAGAGCTACAGGCCATCGATCGAGAGCGTTACCTTGAGCTGGCACGTCAGCGGAGGGATTTGTACGCTTACCGTCAGAAGTTGAATGACACCCTCAAGCAGATCAAAAAAGAAAGTGCTGAAACAGCGGAGGAGAAAGCGAGTTCCATCCAGAAGGAGTTGGTGGATTTAGCGCGATCTTTGGATCAAATTGGACAGGATATGCAAGGCTGCTTGTTGTGGAAGGAGCTTTGCGAATACCCACTGAGTTTGATTCTCTCAGGAGACGTCCTCTACACCGGCGGCAAAGACAAGGTTGGCGCCTTTGATGCAGCCAGTGGTCGCTTGTTATGGTCTCATCCCGTAGAGGGTCGGGCACTCGGGCTGGCTTCGACCGGCGGGCGCCTGCTGGTCAGCACCGACAGGGGTGTCATTCATTGTTTTGCCCCTGAGGGTTGATTCCGGTGCTTTCCGACAAGCAGTAAAGGTGCTCGAGGGTGCGGATGAAGAGTTTTCCCCGCGACATGGCTGGGGTCGCCATGCACATCTCCCCCAGCGAGTTGACATGCTTTACCGAAAAGGTGTCACTCGATTCGACCACATAGGTATCTCCATCTTCACTAAGACAGAAGAGATGCCCCCGATAAGCCCAAGGTGAAGCGGTAAAGCCAACTCTTCCACGAGGATGAAGCCTTTCTTTTGGGAAAATCTCCTTACCATCGGTGGCGTCTCGGGCACTGAGAAAACCAAAATCCCATAAGACATAAAGCCGGTTGTCATAAAGTAACGGAGATGGGTTGTAAGGGGCGGCTTCGCTTGCCATCCACTCAATCCAGGTGTTCTGATGCTGACCCTCCTCCAGACTGATGTCCCCGGAAGCTCCTGGGCGCAGCACATAAATAGGTTTATTGGGGCGCAATTTGTCTCCGACATATCCAGCCGCTAGAAAAAGTCGATCTCCATCAGCAAAAGGAGTCGGGATGCAGATGGTCGACATGCCACTAAACTGCCACAGCGGATTTCCCTGTATGTCATAGGATCGGGTTTGGTTGACCCCTGTCGTGATGATTTCGGTCCTGATTGGGTTATGCCATACGAAGGGAGTCGAAAAATTCGAGGGCTCATCGCGATCGATCCTCCATCTCTCTTCACCGGTATGCTTGTCGAAGGCCGCCATCCAGGATTGCTCTTCGTTGTCATTGACCACGATGACCAGGTCTTCATGAAGTATGGGTGAACTGGACGTGCCCCATCCCAGGCGCATCTTTTTGGGCTCCCATTGCTTTTTCCAAACGGTTTTTCCCTCCATGTCCAGGCAGTAGAGTCCCATGTAGCCAAAATAAACATAAACGTGCTCCCCGTCAGTAACGGGTGTTTCCGAAGCGTAGGTATTCTTAACGTGAATGCTTGTTCTGGGTGCCCCAGTGTGCAGGAGGCTTACCCATTGCGTTTGACCGCTTTGTGTATCGATGGCTTCAACCCTCCATGTGTGGATATCGCTGGAGGGCTCGGGGCGTTCTCCTCCAAAATAGAGGCCTTTGATCGGGGTTTCGGTTTCGCCTTGGCTGCTAACTCCCACCAGAAAAAGGGTTTCATCCCAAACTATGGGAGAAGACCAACCACGGCCTGTCAGTGCTTTTTTCCAAAGAACGTTTTCCTCCTGACTCCACCGAAGAGGTAGGGTTGTATCCTGACTCACCCCCCTTGATTCGGCTCCGCGGAAAGCGGGCCAATGATCTTCCCCCATGAGGCTCAAGCAGTTTGCGACGATCAGCCCTGTTATCAGTCCCTTCACTCTCGGAATCAGTTTCATGACAAGCATCTCAACAAGAAGCCACCTTGCAATCAATGCCCGATTCTGGCGGGGAGTGTGAGTAGGTCTATCCTGATTCGGTAGCACCTTTTTTATGCCCATACTTGCCGATTTGTGGGTCGGGCTTGGGATTTGTTACCAATTACCGATGAAACGATTAAGAAAAACAAGGGCACTGCAGACTGCGTGAGACAGTCTGCCTATTCGGCTTAACCGTTTGACTTGGCTTGATAGCAGGCTTAGATTCGCCCAAAGATGCTCATTGCAGGTTCCAATCCAATTGCCACTCAGAAAGATAGGGCCGAAATTAACATTCCGCCTACGGATTGGGCTGCGCTGGCTTCCCCTCTCAAGCCGTTCCTCAAGGCTGTCAACGAGCAATTGCGTGAGCAGGTGCATGCATTTGAGCCAGAAGTTGCTTCATTTGCTGAATATGCCCTGACTACTCAAGGCAAGCAATTGCGACCCACCTTAGTAGGCTTGGCTGGCCAGGCTGATACTGGATTTGAGCCTGGGCTGACCCAAGTGGCCGTTATCATTGAAATGGTCCATCTGGCCACATTGGTTCATGACGATATCATGGATCAGGCCACGATCCGCAGGAATCGCCCCACGCTTTGTGAGCACTCCGGTAGCGAAGTCAGCGTCTTGCTGGGTGACTGCCTTTTTGCTCGCGCTCTGGAGCTC
>JALRAZ010000068.1 GCA_023257935.1 Verrucomicrobiota bacterium | reverse complement strand
CTGGCCGTCCGTGACTTTGTGCGGTGCTATCTGGACCTCGACCCACACGGCGAGGGTCAACCCAATCTATCCTATCCGGTTCACAGCCTCTACCTGGACTCCCCTGGCATGCAGCTCTACCATAGCACCATTAATGGCAATAAGAATCGATTCAAACTGCGTGTGCGATTTTACGATGAATGCGAATCTTCTCCGGTTTTTCTGGAGATCAAGCGTCGCATGAACAATATCATCAGCAAAAAGCGTGTCGGGGTAATGCGTTCTGGATTCTACCAAATCCTTGCCGGGCAAATCCCACAAGAAGAGCAAATCCTGTTTGATCAATCTCCGGGAGCAGCTGTTTCCCAACGTGCAGCTCAGGAGGATGCCCTCAACACTTTCATCGAGTTGGTCAACGAGCTTCAGGCTCAGCCGGTCTCACACGTCGCTTACGAACGTGAAGCCTGGGTACTTCCCGAAAGCAATGCCGTTCGAGTCACACTCGATCGCAGCACACGTTGTGAGCCAGACCCTCAGGCCAGGCTGCTGATCAACATGGACGAACCTACTTACGTTTTTGGCAATCAGGTCATCCTCGAACTTAAATTCACCGATCGCTTCCCAAATTGGTTTCGCGAATTAGTCGAAGCCTTTGACTTGATGCAATGTGGTGCTGCCAAGTATGTAGATGGCATCACGTTGATGGACAAGGAAGCCATGTCCGATATGCTCAAATCACAATTCGAGGCTATTCAAGTCGGTCCCAAAGACCACCTCAAGCGCAGGCAGGCAGCACTGTCCTCAACATTCCCAACATGAACTGGTTGCTTAACGCGGATTTCTCGACCGCCCCGACCCCACTACCCCTTACCCTTCTGGGCCTCGCTCTAGCTTTCTTGGGTGGGCATCTTGTCGCCTGGGTTTATATGCTAACCCATACAGGGCTTTCTTATTCCAAAACTTTTGTGCAATCACTGATGATCCTTCCAGTGATCGTTGCCTTGGTGATGATGGTTCTTTCCAACAACATTGTGTATGCATTTGGCCTGATGGCGGTGTTTGCGATTGTTCGGTTTCGCAACATCCTACGTGACACGCTCGATACGACCTATGTTTTGGGGGTGATCGTTGTAGGCATGGCTTGCGGCACGTTTAAATTCATGACTGGGATCATTGGGTGCATTTTAATATGCAGCATCTTACTTTATCTCTGGGCCACCGGTTTTGGTAACAGGCAGCGATTTGACGTCATCCTCAACTTGCACTGGTCGCGAGAGACGCGTGAACTTCCGGAAATGGAACGAATCATCAAACGCCACGCTCTGCGGTCGGTGTGCGCAAGCCAGAGAAGCCATCGAAAAGAGGAAGGCAGTGACTTGTCATACCGTTTACTCATGCGCAACCCTGAACGCATGCCAGAGCTTCTGGAGGAATTGAGAAGTTTGGAGGGAGTAACGCGTGTCAATGGCATCCTTGCCGAGGAGGAATCTGAAGTATGAGTCAAGCCCCCATACCCATTCCACTCAAGCGCCGATTGGCCCATTGGCAATCCAGGCTGCTGCCATCAAGCCTCTTTTTCTTACTTTGCCTAGCAGTCCTAATTCTTTGGCAAGAGAACCTTTCCTTGCCCTCACTGGTGGGGCAAGTCGATATCCGGCGGCTAGACATCCGAACCACTGCCTCTGGAACCATCACAAATCTTTCCGTGCAGCTTTTCCAAAAGGTCAGGCGTGGGGAGATCATTGCCAAACTTGACCCTGCAGACCCAATGACCTCACTCAGTAGTCAGGCGGATCTATTATTGGCAAAAAAGGAACTCTTGCAGCTACTCAGTCTGACCACTGCTTCAAGTGAATTCGACATTCAGCGTAATTTATTGGACAAGGAACGACTCAGAACTGAATGGCTTCAACAAAAGGTCAATCTCGCGTCTGCCGAAATTCGCATGGAAAATTTGCGTAATGAATACGAACGAGCCAAGGGGCTTCGAGAGCAGGAACTTCTTTCTGAGAGCCAATATGATCTAGCAGAAAAAAACTTCTTAAGTACGGAGGCGGAGGTTAAGGAGCGTCAAATCTTCATTGAGGATTTGAGTCGCACAATCGCCAGCATCGAAGGCCTGATTGCCAATAGTCAGGAAATTGAAACAGCCCGGATGGAAATCGATCGGACCTCACTTAAGCGCTCCATTGCCCGACTCGAACAGGAATGGGTCATCCGAGCTCCCGCAGATGGCATCATCACGGGTATCCAAAAACGTCAGGGAGAATTGGTTGGCAGCTCCGATTCAATTGTAACCCTGACTGAGGATGCCTCCAACACGGTCGTAGCCTACCTACCTCAAGGGCTGGAGGTACCCTTATCCATTGGAGAGACCGTAACGATCCGGTCGCGGAGCCAGCAGCTTCGTCAGGCATCGGCAATGGTTGTCAGGATGGGCACTAGCTTCGAGATCATGCCCGATATGATCTCTCAGCTTCAGCTTCATCGTTTGGGTGGCTTGGGTATACCGATACTGATCCAAGTACCCGACACCTTCGACTGCAAGCCGGGGGAGATGGTCAACATTGTCCTCGAAAAGAAGGATATCTCCCTCACCTCCTCATCCATGCCAAGCTTGGTAAGCCAATAGACTATGGGTCGAAGCAAAGCCCTGAATCCAGAGTTGAGTGCACGCATTGCACCGGCTAGTTTTTTTCAAGTATGGCAATGGAGTGAGGTTTTTGATGAAACCAAACCCATCGAACTCGAATTAGGTGCTGGAGACGGCTCATTTTTAATCCAACACGCGGAGCGGCATCCTGAAATCAATCTACTAGGCGTGGAAAGGCTTTTAGGCCGTATCCGAAAGATGGACCGAAGAATTCATCAGGCTCAACTAAGCAACGTCAAGTTGCTACGCATTGAAGCCTCCTACCTTCTCAAACACCTCATCCCAAGAGGTTCACTCAAAGCAATCCACCTTTATTTCCCCGACCCTTGGCCCAAAAAAAAGCATCATAAAAATCGTTTGGTCAACACGTGGTTTGCTAATCAGTGTCACCGCCTCTTGATCCCAGAAGGAGTGATCCATCTTAGAACAGACCACGCATCTTATTTCGAGCAGATGCTGGAGGTATTCTCACAAAGTGATGGGTTTACCCAAACCAGCACCCCTTCAAGCCTTTTAGATCTCAAGACGGATTTTGAAAGGGGCTTCAACGCCGAGGGCATACCTACCTTGCATGCGAGCTACCGATGCGCCGGCTGAAGTGAAGATTGACTCAAGGGACCCTTCAACTGATTTCCCAAATCCTCCACCCCGGCTCATTGAGTGAACAAACCCATACTCTGACTTAATGATTGGGATGATGCACTCACTTGCACTCTGCTGCTGGTTGCCTGCATGATCATAGAAAGGGCATTTGGTAAAACAGTATGGAACAAGTCACTCTGCGCATCAGGGCTGAAAGAGCCGACAATCTCGAAACACAGCGTCAGCACATAGCCAAGGCCATCGGGATGAAGCCTGAGGCAATCAAGGAGTGGCGCCTGCTCAAACGATCGATCGATGCACGTCAAAAAATCATCATGATGCAGATGGTTTTTGAGGTCAGCACTCACGCCCCGTTGGAGGACAGCCCGAATGTCCCTTGTAAATTGCCCTCACCAGCATTGGGCTCACCAGAGGTTGTGATTGTGGGCTGCGGCCCTTCAGGACTGTTTGCAGCTCAAGAATGTCTGCGACGTGGGATGCGTCCAATACTGCTGGAAAGAGGTAAGGACGTCTCTTCACGCAGGTTCGATCTGGCTCCCATATTGCGAAAAGGAACGATTCCTGAAGATTCAAATTATGCCTTCGGTGAGGGAGGTGCAGGCACATTCTCAGATGGCAAGCTCTACACCCGTGCGACCAAGCGCGGGCCTGTTGCCGACGTCTATCAGACTCTGGTGGCGCACGGAGCTCCAGAGGATATCCTGGTGGATGCGCACCCTCATATTGGATCCAACCTATTACCCAATGTCGTCAGGCACATGCGAGAGGCGGTGGTGCAAGCTGGCGGGGAGGTTCATTTTGGAGCGCGTGTATGCGAGCTCATCCTTCACAACCATCAAATCAAAGGTGTTGTGTGCGCCAATGGAATGAATTTCATGGCTGAAAATCTCATCCTTGCTACGGGGCATTCGGCGAGGGATATCTATCTCCTGCTCCATCAGCATGGGATCAGACTTGAGCCCAAACCCTTTGCCATGGGTGTGCGAGCAGAACATCCTCAGCCATTGGTGGATCAGCATCAATACCATCTTGTGGGAGATCAGCAACGCCCAGACTACCTTCCAGCGGCGAGCTATCGTTTGGCCACCAAAATCAAACATCGCGGGGTGCATTCTTTTTGCATGTGCCCAGGAGGTTTCATTGTGCCTGCTGCAACCAGCAATGACCAAATTGTCGTTAATGGCATGAGTCTTTCACGTCGTGACTCGCCCTTCGCCAACAGTGGCATGGTCGTGACAGTCGAACCAGAGGATGTCACAGATCTCGATCATCCTAACCCACTGCTTGCGGGCATGCGTTACCAAGAACAACTTGAGCAGGCTACCAAGAGCCATGGCGGACCAGGCCAAGTGGCACCGGCACAAAGGATCACGGACTTTCTTTCAAACCGAACCTCCGCCACCCTACCCCGGTCAAGTTATCATCCAGGCATCTGCTCGGTTAATTTAAGGTCCCTTTTACCCGAGGGCATTACTTGGCGCCTGGAACAAGGCTTAAAACTCTTTGCGAGGCAATTTCCAAGCTTCATAACCGAGGAGGGTATCTTGGTCGGCTCGGAAACGCGAACCAGTTCTCCACTCAGAATCCCACGTCACCCCTTGACACTTCAACACCCTGAGGTGGAAGGCCTTTACCCCTGTGGTGAGGGAGCTGGTTTTGCCGGCGGCATTGTCAGTGCAGCCTTGGATGGGATACGATGTGCCCAAGCCCTTGCAGCCAAGTTAGCGTGACTTCAAATCAGATCCCAGTTTCAGCGCCGCAAAGCTGGCAACCTAAAATGATATTGACAAACTGGATCAGACCAGCACATTGAGAGTATTCCATCGACTAGGTTTAAAAACCAGGGGTTATATCCATGAGCTACAGCGACAAACCACCCTATGGGGGAAAGTCTCGGTCAGACGAAGGCAACCTGCACACTGAAAAAATTCAGGTCGAACGCAAAACCTTCATTTTTACTCTTAAGGAAAATCCCAGAGGGCGATTCCTTCGTATCACCGAAGATGTGGGCGGAAGGCGCGATACGATTATCCTACCTGCCACCGGCTTAAAGGAATTCAGTGATGTGCTCCAAGGCCTGTGCACCATTCATGAGGGGCTCCCCCCTGAAGAGGCACCCGAAGAATTTGATAGTTAATAGGCGGCTCCGCGGAGCTTGAGCCAAGGAGGAGTCCAGAGCTGACCCCAATGCACAAACCTGGGGGTTTGACGCAGTCGTCCTTTTACTTGAGTCGCCTTTATCGTTTCCCAAGCAGGAAAGCCAACAAATCGGCCCATTGCTTATCAGTGAAGAGTTCACCGAAGTTGTCAGGCATCAGAGAACGAGCTGTCGGTTCAATCGATGCCACAAGACTGCGCTGCACTGGTTTTTCTTCTCCATTGGACTGAATGAGGAAAAGCTGACCGTCCTCCTCACGCGCAAGCAGCCCTCCTTCCACATCACCGTTGGCATAAATCAACCGGGTCATTTGAAATGACTTGTCCACGTTGCGGTGAGGGTCCATCACATCCTCGATCAACCGCTCTGCACCGCGGCTGCCCACCCCATCGAGTTGAGGCCCTACAACCGCCCCATGACGGTCAATCTGATGGCACATCACGCACGCTTGTTCAAAAATCAAAGCACCCTTTTCCGCATCACCTCCCCGTTCGCGGTGCCTAGCAACAATTTGCTTCATCCGCGCTTCCAGTTCACCTCTGGCATCTGGAATCTGATCAATTAAGGGCATCAGAGCCTGACTCCATGATTCCTGGCTCAGCTCCTTGACTCGAGTAAGAATCTCTCGCTTTTGAAGAATATAAGGTGAGAGATGACCCTCTTGAATCCAGTGAGACATGATTTCAAGTCCCTGAAGTTTTTGAGAGAGCAAGCTC
The DNA here is from genome assembly GCA_023257935.1 of Verrucomicrobiota bacterium. Classification (GTDB taxonomy): domain Bacteria; phylum Verrucomicrobiota; class Verrucomicrobiia; order Limisphaerales; family AAA164-E04; genus UBA7971. Next base: position 2,219 of record JALRAZ010000068.1, on the reverse strand, counting down.
GCAATCTTCTGGTGCTGTGCAAGAGGCAACCATTTGATCTGCTCCCCTACCTGCTGAACATAGTTGACTTCGTTGCCATCAAGCATGATCTCAGCAAGCAAATGTCGAGTCTCCTCAGGGAGACTTGGATCAATCAACAGTGGCGCCAATAACGGCGACCAATGCTGCCCCCTGCGCTCTCCCAGGTGTCTAGCAGCCAAAACTTTGATCGCACCGGTGGGCGCCTGCCCTCGAGCCCAGCGCTCCAGAGTAGGATAAACAGGCTCCAAGGAAATCTCTCCGCCTAGGTTGATCGTTGATTGCAATTGCTCCTCAAGGCTTCGTGGTGAAACAGAAGGTATTTTGAACGGGAGTCCTTTAAGCCGACCCATTGCTAGCCAGGCGTAGGCATCGCCCGTATCACCATCGATCATTTCGATGGCTACCAAACGCCCTAACCAGGCCGAACAATCCCATTGCACTCGCTGTGCGATGTCCTGACGCGGAGGATGAGCTGAGACGAGAACATCTCCGCTCTCAACGTCTACCAGCCTGACCACGTTTTTCTGATTAGCTTCTTGATCAGGGTAGCCTTGATGACCTGCCAGGTAAAACTCAATGCTCTGAGGAGCTTCAAAACGAGCTGAAATCAGTGCCCCAGTGTAAGATTCGCCATTCGGCGGTAGGCTGCACCAGAACAAGCCCTCTTTATCTCCGTCGGAAGAAGTTCGTTTTTGGATCATCCACGGATCAGGACTCTCAGGCTCCGTAGCCAGGGGCATCGTGGACCAGCCAGCCAAAGCTTGCTCAGCATCCTCGATGGCCCGCAATGCAATTTCTTCCCCCCAAAGTTGCATCATCGGTGACAAAAGAATGCTACGAGACTGCATGGATTCACTCAAGGTCTTGAAAACAACCAGCTGATCTAGGGGGCTCTTTTTGTTGGTCACTCTGATTTGGGCAACCAGCTGGTCTATGGAAGACTTGGAAGCGTGTTTGGCAATGTGCTTGAGATGGATCGAATTCAATTCGATAAGTTGCCCCGGTTCATGCAGCATACACTCCACGAGAAACTGAGCGGCGCCCTCGCTTTGCACTCCCGGAGCAACATCTATCAGCAGATCTCGATAGCTCTCACTGAGTCCAGAGTTTTTCACCTTATCCCATGCCCCGTCAGCAAGGAATTGATTCCGAAGTGACAGGCGCAAACCATGCCTCAATTGAGGATCCTGGTCTTGCTGTGAATGGAGTCGCATCAATAGTGGCGCAATCGAATCGATGGCTGGATGGAGACTGAGGGCGTGGGCAGCGGCTCGCTGAACTGAGGGGTGCGCATCTTGGAGAGCCAATCGCAACCACCTGAGTTGCTCTGCACTCAAAATGGGTTCCTCGCCCATGATTAGCATGGCATGCAGCCTGACCTCCAGAGCCGTATCATGCACGGCATCTGCGAGCATGGCGGGATCCAGCTGGCCGAGTCGATGGAGTAACCACAGGCTGAGGGCGCGCTGTTTCCAGTTTTCCATGAGCCCATCAGCCCAGCGACTGCGAATCAAATCGACCACCTCGGCATTGGCTTCATCGCTTAGAAAATTCAGCGCCAGCAATCGTCGAGTGAGATTTGGGTGCCCTAGTTCATCAAGGGTCGCCGCATAGTCTTGTTGAGTGAAATCTGGCAAAGGATATCCCGAGCTCTGATGCCCAGGCTGGGAGCTGTAGGTGATTTTCCAAAGCCTCCCTCGTTCTCTATCTCGACCGGGGTGATCAAGGGGCACCTCATAATGCCCAATGATGCGGTTGTAAAAGTCGGCCACATAAAGGGCGCCATCAGGGCCCAACTGGATATCAACGGGACGAAACCATGGATCCCTTGACACAATCAAATCTGGCATTTCCACGGCTTTTCGAGAAGACCCCCTGGCCAGCAACACATCTCGATTGAGGCGACTGGTCATCACATTACCAATAAAAATATTATCCCGATACTGGGTGGGCCAAAGCACATCATCATAATAGACAATCCCACAAATGGCGGTTGAACCATGAGCATGCTCCATCAGGCTAGGACCGTAGCCAAGGCCATCATGGGGCTTGCCGAAGCTTGGGTAATAAGCGCCACGTAGGAGTTGATAGATCGGTGCGCTATGGCAATCTGCTGTGTAGAAGTTGCCAAGCGGGTCTAGGGTCATGCCGAACGGGTTAACCTGGCCAAAAGTGTGCGGTTCCACCCTGGAACCATC
>JALRAZ010000016.1 GCA_023257935.1 Verrucomicrobiota bacterium | reverse complement strand
GCCAGATTTGAGCGCATTTTGGCACGTATCGGATGATTTGAGCTCACACTTGGCGCAGCAGCCTGAACCAGTAAGGGTGACTTCAGCCGATTCGGCCTGAACGTGGGGGTTGAAGCCGGCAACGATACCAAGACTCAAACCGATTGAAATAATTAGATTTTTCATAATAGCAACATACTGTTTTGTTTATGCACTGAAAAGATCGAAGCGACCTTGCCATGCCAATCACAATGATGAGATTTTTTAATTATAACACCTACTAGGCGCCTCGCAATGAATATTTAGTGCCACTCATCTGAGCTCAACCTCAAATCACTCCCATTTATTGACTCGACACAAACGCCCTCTATGGGATTGAAGGAGAACGGGGACCACAGTAAAAGAAGAGTCAGTTGTGGATACCTCTTATCAACTTAGTCAGCTTAGGAACGGTTGTCGTATTGCCACGGCAACCCTTCCCAGCATGTCAAGCGTCTGTGTCGGGATCTGGTCAGGAACAGGCAGCAGACACGAAAAACCGCATCAAAGCGGCATCTCTCACTTCATCGAGCATATGCTCTTCAAGGGGACGTCCTCTCGATCAGCCCGAGAAATCAGCGAATCCATAGAGAGTCTGGGTGGCTACCTTAATGCGTTCACATCCGAGGAAAACACCTGTTATTACGCCAGAGCAAGCGCCAGACACTTCAAGCAATTGAGCCATGTCCTGATGGATATGTACCTCAACCCCACTTTCCCTGCAGAAGAGTTTTTAAAAGAGCGCGAGGTGATCGGAGAGGAGCTCTCCATGTATCTGGATCAACCCCATCACCGAGTGCAGGAGCTTCTGAATGAGGTTTGTTGGCCCGAGCACGCCTTGGGACGCTGCATCACCGGCACCCATAGCTCAATCAAAGCGCTGAGTGTGGGGAAACTTCGCAATTTCTGGCGCCAACATTATGTCGGGCAAAACACCTTGATCACGGTAGCTGGCCCCATCGACCATCAACACGCCATTCGCTGCATTCGCCCCTTAGCAGCCAAACTAGCCCCGGGTAGCATCCCAATCGAAGCACCGATCAAGGATAATCAAGATAAACCAGCCAAAGCCCTGATCAAACGCGCTGGCGAGCAAGTTCAACTCGCTTTAGGTATTAAGACTGGCTCACGCAATGACCCGAAACAGCATGCATTGCGTGTGCTTAACGCACTATTGGGTGAAAACATGAGTTCGCGGCTTTTCCAGCTCCTTAGAGAGGACCACGGCATGGTCTATTCCATCTACAGCTCACAAAGTTTTTTTAGTGATGTCGGATTACTCAATATTTCTGCAGGGATGGAGGCATCAAACGTCGAAAAAGGTCTACAGCTCATTCGAAAAACGCTTGAATCACTCTCCTTGGAGCTGCCTGATCGTAAGGAAGTTAGGCAGGCCTGCGATTACTTGGCTGGCCAACTAGATCTACACCTTGAGAACACCGAGAACCACATGACTTGGTTAGGAGAACACATCCTTGGGTATGGGCAATTGCCTGATGTCGATCAGTTACTAAAAAGTCTTAAATCTGTAACACCTTCCTTGATCAGGGAAACCGTCAGGGAATTTGCTCGGCCTCAAAATCTTAACCTGGCAGCCGTAGGACCGGCAGACATTCGACAAATCAAGGACTTTGAAAACTGGATGGCTTGACGGATCGATGCTCCATTGAGCAGCATTTTATCTATGCCCACTAAATTCCTGATACCCGAAGAGGCTCTCCAGCCAGGTGAGACGATCAAATTTGAATACAACCAGGCGGGTGTTTCTCGCGAGGGGTTTCTGGCGCGCCTGCAGGATGGCTGGGTGGCATTTGAAAACCGTTGCCGTCACCTCCCCATAAGTCTGGATTTAGATAACAATCAATTTTTCACTCCAGATCAGGACTATTTTTTCTGCCAAAGTCATGGTGCTCTCTATGAAACAACGACAGGAAAATGCGTCCAAGGCCCATGCGCGGGAGCCCAATTGTTCAAGATCCCATTGACCTTCAAGCAAGGCATGGTGGGCATCGAAACCGATGAGCCCATTTAAGTTCAGAGATTGGCCGGATCCTGATTCGGATCATCCAAATACTGACCAGGTGGGAGATCGCCATAGCCGCTAAAAAGATCAGGCCTGAGCGGGTCGGTAATGACCATTTCCTGGTCAAACCACTTGCCGAGATCAACTAACTGACAACGCTGACTGCAGAAGGGGCCACTTGCCGCCATAAACCACTGACCCTTTTTTCTGCAAGTGGGGCAAGAGACGGTGATAGACTTGTCCATGGGTGGCAAATGATGTCCTCAAAACGAGTCGGTCCGATACCGACTTTTTCAACTCAAAATCTACCCACGCCTGATTTCCGAGCCCTGAAAACGGATCGTGATTCGAAAAACCTTCTTCTGCCGACATTGAATCTTACCAGACTCAGGATCGACGCATTCTGGGATTTCAATACGATGAAGATCTACAACAGCGTGGTAGCCACGTTCAGAAAAAATATCAATCAGCATGGCAAGGGCTTCACTATCATGCAGCAAGGCGTCCTCAATATTGACCGTTGCCAGACCGGAGATGGCATGCCTGACAACAACGGGCATGATTTTTTCTCTGATAAGCTGAATGACCTGATGAAAGAGCTCTGTTTGGTTGAGTTCATAAGCATCGAGTCGCTTGACCAAATCCTGGCGGGCGTGAAGGATAATTTCACTCGCAAGGGGTAAATTACGCAGGCTGTCATAGGTTTGCGGGTCCAATTCGAGCAAACTTTGATACCGCAGCTCGTTGAGAATGTTGCGCTCTACCTCTTGAACTGAGCCCTGGGCATTAACGAAGTGATAAAAAAAGGTCTGTTTGAGGGACTGCAGGGCTTCCCAGGTCTGCTCCTTGAAAACACGATATCGCCTTCGAGCCGCTTCGGGGTCTAAATCGGTCGGACGAAGCTCGACGATTTCCCCAACCCCAGTAGCCCTCGCCTCATCATTGTGCACCTCAGCCAGACGACCTCGCTTGATCTGGCGCTCCACACTGGTTTTTTCATCCACGAATAACACCATGATGTGAATGGTCGGCTGTCGGAAATGAACCCTGAGAGAGGAATCGAAAAACTGGGCTCGCAACTCCTTCATTTTATCGACCAGCAACTTGAGACACTCAACCTGAACCTCTGTACGGGGAAAACCATCCAAAATGGCTCCATCTCGATATGCCGGATCAAGCAGCGTTCGAAAAATGATACCTACCACCTCGCGGTCTCCCACCATGAAACCAGCATTCTTGATCTTGTTGGCTTCAGGGGAGTTGAGCAAAGAACTGACGACAATGGATGGGCAGGTCAATCCACGGGTTTTTTGAATGAAACGGGTATGAGTTCCTTTCCCTGAGCCCGGGGCCCCACCTAGCAAAATGAACTCCTTAGGGAAGCGAAGCATTTCCAGCCCAAACTCTTGTTCAATCTCACTCCACACTGAGTTGAAAATGATCTGGGCATCTTTGATCTCCAGATCTTCGACCACAGGTTTGGGCCGTTTAGGGGGACGTCCTTGAGGGAGCCTAGACGCTCCCGATGGTTCCGAAGACATGACCATGAGCTTATGACTTCATCATTAGCCCAGGCTGGTCACCGGCGCAAGGGAGGAAAGCAGAGAATTCGCCATGATGAGTCATGACCAGATTCCCGGGATAAGCTGATTCGTGCATCTCCTTCACTGGGTCTCCGATTGACGAATCCAATGTGCCGCAGCCAGCAGGTCATCGGCGACATGAAAGGAGCCTCGAACCGTCAGCTCACCTCGCTCCAAATCCGCGCCATAACCGGTGCGCACCAAAACTGATGCTGCCACACCAGCTGCCCAGCCACAGTCGAGATCACACTGCTTGTCTCCAACCATGTAGCTGTGCTCAAGGCTTATTTGATAGTCTCGGGAAGCATCCAAGAGAAATTGAGGCGATGGCTTGCGCCCTCGGGATGGCTCACCAGGGGCTTCCGGCGCAAAATAAATATGGGCTAAATTGATCCCATGGGACTCGAGGATGTGCTCCAGCTTCCGGTGAACCAAACGCATATCCTCCTCAGCAAAGTAACCCCGGCCGATCCCAGACTGGTTGGTCACCACAAAAAGCTGAAAGTTTGCCTGCTGAAGCAACTGAAGACCCTCGATAACCCCGTCGATCAGTTCAAGTTCGTCTGGCTTGTGCAGATAATGACGCTCCACATTAAGGGTCCCGTCTCGATCCAAAAAGACTGCCGCCTTGAACGATCTAGTCATGACCTCCCACGGACTCGAGCCATTCATCGATGGTATGTATAGCCGTGCCGCTTTTGCCTACCACCACACCTGCGGCATGGTTGGCCAGGATGGCGGCTTCCACAGGGGAAGCTCCCCCTGCCACGGCCACAGTGAAAGCAGCGATGGCTGTGTCCCCAGCTCCTGAGACATCATAGACCTCTCTAGCCATGGTCGGCACATGAAAAGGCTTGCAATCCCGCTGGCACAGGAGCATTCCACGCTCCCCCAAGGTGACAAGCATCATCGCAGGTGATGCCTCATTCATCAACTGACCAATGACTTCCAGGAGCACTGGGTCCTGAAGGGGATCATCCGCTCCTGGGACCTCCTGCCTCCGAGTGAGAGCAAAAAGCTCTTTACGATTTGGGGTCATCAGAGAAAGCCCCTTCAGATTGAGGGGTTTCACAGGTTTGGGATCCATGCTCAGCCAGATACCCCGATCACGGCATAAAGTGGTCATCCTATCCAACAAAGGCTGTGTGACCACTCCCTTGCCGTAATCGCAGAGTATCACCGATGAAACCTCTGGTGTCAGATGTTGCTCAATACGCTCAAGTAGATCATGGGTCTCTTCGCACGAAATAGGTTCTTTTTGCTCTCTGTCTACACGAACCATTTGCTGACGCTGGGCAACAAAACGAGTCTTGAGGCCAGTCATACGGTGGGTTGATCGCAGGACCCCGTCACAGCCAACCGACCATTGCTGCAACTGATCAACCAATTGATCACCGGCACTATCTTGACCAATGATTGAGAAGATCTCGGTTTTGATTCCCCAAGCAGTGAGGTTGCGCGCGACATTGGCCCCTCCTCCTGGCATGTAGTGCTCCTCCTGAAATTCGAGCACCGGTACAGGGGCCTCGGGGGAAATACGCGAAACCCGACCCCATACAAATTGATCCAGCATGATATCCCCTACCACCAGAACGCGCTGAGAAACCCCTTCTCTTAAAATGGATTGGGCTCGGTCAAGAGCCATGGATGGGATAGGTTGCATGATCAAGATGCCTCGAGAAACGCCGTAAGAGGACTCGTGGGCCGGGCAGTTTGTGACCTGTGCCCTACCCCCACCTCAAATGCCTCACGCCCTGATTCCACGGCCATGCGAAAGGCCTTGGCCATGCGCACGGGATCTTGGCAGACGGCCATGGCGGTATTGATCAACACAGCATCAGCTCCAAGTTCCATGGCTTCAGCGGCGTGACTGGGTGCCCCAATGCCGGCATCTACCACGACAGGGACCTCAGCCTGTTCGATGATGATCCGAAGCTGATCGCGGGTGACCAGCCCTTGATTTGAACCGATGGGAGAACCTAGGGGCATCACTGTTGCCGTCCCAACATCCTGAAGACGTCTTGCTAAAACTGGATCAGCATTAATGTAGGGAAGCACCACGAAACCCTCCTTGACCAACATTTCGGCAGCCTTGAGTGTCTCAACTGGGTCGGGAAGCAGATAGCGAGGGTCAGGATGGATTTCAAGTTTAACCCATTTGGGAAGGCCCGCTGCCTCCGCCAGGCGTGCCAGTCGAATGGCTTCCTCAGCATCCATCGCACCACTGGTGTTTGGCAGGATCAGATAATTCTTAGGATCAATCCACTCAAGGATATTGGCAAATGGATCGTGCGACCCTGACAAATCAGCACGCCGCAGAGCCACAGTGACGATTTCACACCCGCTTGCCTTCAAGGCATCACTCATCAATTCAGGGGAAGCAAACTTTCCGGTACCCGCCAGCAGTCGGGAGCCAAAGCTACGACCCCCTATACTCAATCTTGAAGCATCCTCTGTAGTCATCTGATTTAGGTTAATCGCTTCGCTCAATAAATCCAGTCTGAGCTCATCAAATCATGAATTCGAGAATCCTTTGAGACAGCTGCTCTTTCCATCGTTCGAGAAAATTCCACCGATGATAAAGCTGCACTAGGTGAGCCACCTCATCAGGGCCAAAACAGCTGGGCTCATGGGAATCTGCATCCAAGCGCCGCTGATATGACTTGAGCTGAACCTCCATGCCCAGAAGATCCTCCTCAATGGCCGTCCTGAGAGCCTGACAGTGTTGTCGTTTCTCAAGCCCCTGCTTCATAAAAACAACTCGAGTCAATTCTGGAGCATCCTCTGCGGGCTTGTTAGCAAGAACCCGATCACACTCACCTAACAGGGCACCAACCTCCATGAATCGATCACCCAGGTCCTCAGGCACTATTTTGAGGGGAGAGCAATCAGCCTGACAGTATTCTATCAGGAAAGATTTAATTCTTGAAGAAACTCGCGAAAGAATTCCATAGGCTTGGTGCAGTTCTGAAGCCAGCTCTGAGGTTTGATTGCCGGCTAGTTGATCCTCATCAGGGCAGGTTTCGTGGTCGGGATGACACGATGCAGCAAGCTGTAAATACCGAGCCTTGAGGGAACCAAGATCCATCCAAAGGCTGGGGCTCAAGCCAAGCTGCTTAAATGGATCCAGCGAGGCACCGCTCATGCAAACCTTCTCATGGTTCAGGCACTAAAACTCTCACCGCAAGAACAACTCGAAGCTGCATTCGGATTGCTAACCTTGAACCCACCATCTTGAAGGGATTCCTGATAGTCTAACTCTGAACCGGTCACATAGAGGGCACTCTTGGGATCCACAACCACCCTCACTCCCTGGGACTCCACCAGAATGTCTCGGTTGACGGGCTTGTCTTGAAGATCCATTTTGTACTGTAGCCCAGAGCAACCGCCCCCAACCACAGCCACCCTGAGAATACCCTCAGGTCGTCCCTGTCTGGTGAGCAATTTCGACACCTTGGCCCCTGCACGCTGGGTAAGACGAATCAAGCGCTCATCAGCGCTATGAAACACGCTATGACGGACTGGGAGGAAAAACGAACCCTTATAGTCGGACCTCCCATCGAGCAGTGGCCCTTAGACCATATGCTCTCGGCCGACCTTGCCGTTTATTTTGAACAACTTCGCACCGCGAAGTCGAATTTTACAAAGCGCACACAGGTCGTTATCAACCTATACCCGACCTTTCCCCACCTAGTCGCACACACCTGCCTAACAACGCATGCAGACCATCTGTTGCTGACCGCTCACCAGCGCCCGTTGGCCGATTTATTTGCCCACTCGACGCCCCTTTCTCAGCTCATTCAATCCGTCTTCCGTCTGGAACAACGGGTTCAGGACGGACGCCTAGCTCTGGTCGAATTGGTGCGGCGACGCGACATACCCGAGGACGCAACGACTCTGCTCGTACGCCAGATCCTGCAGCGGCGGCGGGCACAGTTGGGCAATGCATGGCGGGAGGCGCTGATCCACACCGCCGCAAGGAACGGCAGACAACTGAGCAAAAACGCCGCGCGGCGCTGTATAGCCCAGACCACGCTGGGCAGCTATCACGCCCAGAGTTACATTGGAGAGATACCGCTTGGCGCACTGGCCGAGCTACCCGACGCGGCTACAGCAACCTTAGAAGCGGCCCGCAACGAACAGATTTAAAAGAGAGCATAGC
>JALRAZ010000469.1 GCA_023257935.1 Verrucomicrobiota bacterium | reverse complement strand
TTCTGAAGGGGATAATGCTTACACGCGCTTTTGTTCGAGTTGTTTTAAGAAGGTCTTGTTGGCAAAGGATGACAAGACGAAAGAGGATTATATCCAGTCTGGTGTCCTGGTAGCTGCCCCATCCAGAAACCTGTAACCCGTCATACATCCAGGTCGAAAGACGGCCTCCAAAAAAATGGTTGGTGTTTGGTTCCTTACTGATTTGCTTTCGAAAAAAGCGATCAAATTTCCAGAGATCAGCCCCCATTGTAGCCAAGCTACGCTTGCTCCATGATGACCCTGAACTCATCCCAGATTGGAATGCTCTGGGGAACCTTGGTGGCCGATGCGCTCGCCATGCCTGTTCATTGGTATTACCAGCGGGATGCCATTCTGCGTGATTATGGCTCGATCGCCGGTTACCTTAAGCCCAAGAACCCTCACCCCGATAGCATCCTTTGGCGTAGCCGATATGAGCCTCTTAACAAGCGGGGTGATGTCCTCCATGAACAAACTGTCTTTTGGGGCAAGCGCGGCATTCACTACCACCAGTTCCTCGAAGCAGGAGAAAACACCCTCAATGCCCAATTGGCTTTGATGCTGGCCGAACAGATCAGGAAACAGGGTGGCTACATTTCCTCGACCTTCCTTGAGGCATACCGTGATTTCATGCTGACCCCCGGTTCCCACCGCGACACCTATCTTGAGGAATGTCATCGTCGATTTTTTGAAGCCCACGCTCGTGGAAGGGCACTTGAACGCTGCGGCGCTGTCGACGGCCACATTGGCGGTTTGTTTTCTGTGGCGCCGCTGGTTGCCCTGCACAAGGGTTCATGGCCTGAGCTGCGGAAGATCGTTCGTCAGCAGGTGGCGTGGACGCATCACCACGAAGGGGTCCTCAAGTCAGCCGAGGTGATGGCTCGTATCCTTTGGGCCCTTCATGAGGGTGAACCGTTGAGAGAGGCGATCGAGCGGCATGGAAACGACTTTTTTTCAGCCCGCAAAGCAAGTCCATGGCTCCACCAGGAAGATGCCGTGGTCATGGACCGGCACTTCAGTGCTGCCTGTTACATCGAACATGCCTTTCCAGTCACCTTGTATCTTGCCTGGAAATACGCAGATGATTTCGAGGCGGGTCTCATATCCAATACCCATCTTGGTGGTGATAACTGTCACCGGGGCATGGTCATGGGTGCCATGATTGGGGCGGCACTGGGTAAGGAGGGCATCCCCGGGCCATGGATCCAGGAGTTGAAGGCGCATCAGGCATTGACGGCATTGACAAAAAGCACAACTGGTGATGCTCCTATGGATCACGATGGAGGCTCCTTTTGATGATGCCTCCGATCTTCATGGCTGCGTCTCGTGATCAGGCGCTGACTGCCCTAAATGATTTTTTACCCAAGGTGCCGTTTTACGGGCAAAGACGCAATCGCGTCATCCCCGGGCATGATGATGTTTCCCGACTCTCGGGTGCTCTCCGACACCGTCTGATCCAGGAGTCGGAAATAGTCGATGCAGTCTTACAGCAGCATGCCTTTCAGGCGGGTGAAAAGTACCTACAGGAAGTCCTCTGGCGAACCTATTGGAAGGGATGGCTGGAATGGCACCCCTCGGTCTGGGCAGATTACAAGCACTCGCTTGCCGCATGGCATGATGGCGCCAAGGATCGCACCAAGAAAAGGGCGGTAGCCCTGATGGAGGGGCGCTCCGGGGTCGCGATCATGGATTTCTTTGCTCAGGAACTCATGCAAACGGGATACCTTCACAATCATGCCCGCATGTGGTGGGCCAGCTTCTGGATTCATGTGGAGCGTCTTCCCTGGTATGTGGGGGCCGATTTCTTCATGCGTCATCTTTGCGATGCCGATGTCGCCAGCAACACGCTGGGCTGGCGTTGGGTGGCAGGTTTACAGACAGCCGGGAAGACCTACCTGGTTCGAGCCTCAAACATCAGGAAGTACTGTGACCCATCCTTGCTGGAAGCCCACCAGGCAGGATTGGAACGCCTAGAGGACGATGTGGTGGAGGCGTGTCCCGCTCCTTTTGCCAGTATCCCATGCATCGAAACGCTTGAACGACCCACGGCCGATTTGAGCCGATGGGCGGATCGTCGGGTAGGCTGGTGGGTTCATCCTGAGGACAGTTTGGCTGACCAGGATGATCTCCAAAAATCAAAACCCGTGAGTGTGCTGTGCACAAGCCTGGTGCATGAAACATCGAGGAGCTCAGTCAGTAATCCTTCGACGCGCTATCGGCATCAAGTGGCCGATGATGTCCGGCAACGCGTCCGGTCTTTCATGGGATCCGGAGACCGAATTCACACGGTTGAACCATCCCAGCATTGGATGGAGTCCTTGGTGCAATGGGCCTCCGAAAACCATCTGGAGGCCGTCTTAGCATACCGACCTTTTGTAGGTCTAATCCACGACAGAATGACCGAACTGGAAACACGGTTGGAGGTAGCCGGCGTGGTCATGGTATGGGTGGAACGCGATTGGGAAACCACCTGGTTACCTTATGCTAAAAAAGGTTTCTTCGCTTTTTGGAAAACCGCCAGAGAACAGCTCTTGGTCCGTCAGACTTACGTTTCATCCTAAATGAGCATGGGCTGGTGTTCGTTGGAGGGAGCGTTTTTGGCTTTCGGGATTGGATCGCGTCTGCCTTTGCGGCTGCCATGCTTGAGGAAGACGGCCTTGGCTTCCTGACGCGTCTCTGCCCGGTTTCGGAAAGCAGCCAGTTTTTGTCTGGCCTCGCGATAGGCCACGGCATGTTCGACCACAGGTCGGGGGTAGTCTTTGCCGATAAGGCAGCCTGCCTGATCCTGCTGATCCAGTGTCATTAGGTGTGGTTCCGCCAGATAGCTCAGCGGAACTCCCTCCAGCTCAGGGACCCAGCGTCGAATGAATGTTCCTTGTGGATCCTGGTCCCTCGCCTGCTTGGCTGGTGAGTAGATTCGAATCGTGTTGATGCCCGTAGTCCCGGATTGCATCTGAAATTGGCTGAAGTGAATGCCGGGTTCGAAATCCAGGAACAACCCACCCAGATACATCGCTGGTTCCCTCCAGTGAAGCCAAAGGTGATAGCTGGCAAAGGAAGCCAGCATGGCGCGCATGCGGAAGTTGAGCCACCCGGTGTGCCGGAGTGCTCGCATGCAGGCATCGACCATGGGATATCCCGTCAAACCCTCCTTCCAGCGCTCATAATAAGAGGTGTTGAAGGCATCTTCACGCATCCCATCGTAGGAGCGACATAGATTGTGGAATTCCAGTTCCGGTTCGTCCTCCAGTTTTTGCATGAAATGGCAGTGCCACCGCAATCGGCTTTCAAAAGACCGCATCGAAGGTATCCAGGTTGAGGGGATCACCTCTCCTGAGGCACGTTGAGCCTTGAGTGCTTGGCGGCGCCTTTTAGCAGCCTGAGTAACCTGTCTGATGGATATGCAGCCCCAAGCCAGGTAAGCGCTCAAGCGACTGCATCCATGCCATCCGTCGGCAGGGCTGGACATATCGCTTCGATAATTGACGCTACGTTGATGGAGAAAGGAATCCAGAGTGGCCAGTGCATGGGATTCACCTCCGCGCTGTGCATCCTGCACCGTGGAGGGTTGGATGCCGGGAAGCTGGGCGGCCTCGGACAAGTGGATGCCATGAATCCTAGGTCCCCGTATGACCTTGGGGGAGGGGGCAGTCTCCTGTGCCATGTGTTTTTCCCAACGAACCGACCAACCATTTCGATTTCGGAGTCGGCGAATCACACCGTCCTGTCGGTATTCGTGCCATGGCACGCCATGGTCGCGGCACCATTGGGCAACGCGCTGATCTCGCCTGTAGGTGATTCCGTTACCCGTTTCAGCATGGCTTCGCAGGCTGGCCACACCCTGTTTTTGATGCAAGGCGCTCAACACCTGGACCATCTCTCCCTTTAGGAGCGTGAGTCCCGATTGGAGCTTGCGGAGAGACGCATCCAATTCCTGTAGGGATTCGAGGATGAAACGATGATGGTGGGCAGCATATTCCCTCGACTCCAGGACCTCTGGTTCCAAGACATAGATACATAGCACGTTTCGGTCACTCGAAGCCTCCAGAAGAGGACGATGATCTGTGACTCGCAGATCTTTCTTGAACCAAACGAGGTGAAGGGGTGGCATCTTGCTTAGGTTAACTGTTGGTAGGTAACGCATCATGGCATGGGGATCAAGGGGCAGTCGTTTCTTTTTAC